>NZ_JAMPKD010000017.1:0-138742 GCF_039961915.1 Trichocoleus sp. DQ-A2 | reverse complement strand
ACTCAAACAGTATCGAGCGCTCGCTACACGCTACGACAAGCTGGCGGAGAGTTTCCTGGGCGGTATTTATCTAGCTGCTACGGTCATCTGGCTTAATTGATGACACGCCCTAGTTTGTGCTTCTCATTTCCCAATCAAAATAATTACTAAGTATTATTAATATAAATTCCTGGCATTAAGATGTGAATACGCTGTCATAATTTAGCTACTCACATCCTTTTATATTTCAACGACTGCTGCTAAAATTCAATCGCTTTGAGGCTTTACTTCCCAATTAAGAAGCCGGGGAATCTGCGACAAGTGTACGCCGTAATTAAAAATCCAAAGGACAATTTCTAGCACTAATAATTTCTGTAGCCAGATTGTCCCACTCTCACAATTCAGAAGCATCAATCCACTATATAATTGCCAAACGCGATAAGGAAGGTATAAGCAAGGAACCATCACGAACGTACAGGATTGAAACCGTCTCGTTGTCACGCTTTCGGATAAAATTTGTAACCCCAAAATGACAAAGTACGGCACCAGTACCTGAAATACGCTGGGATGATTCCACCATATGCCCCACAGAACCATTGCTACTAGGGGAAGCGCCACTCCCACTAGCAGTACAACAAATAACCACGCTCTAAACCAAGGCGGAAGTGGTTGAGGAATCGTGAAGGGAGGTGAATGTCTCCAAAGCCAACCCGCAAAGATAAGAAAAGACGTAACAATTACTAGGAAAAGGAGGTTTTCTAAAAGAATATTCAGGTTGGTAGATGCGGCTGTCTGTAACATAGGATTAAAAAAGAATTTCAGCAGTATAGCGCACGATTAAAATGGCTATAGTGCATGAACTAAAAAAGACACAGTAGAGTAGGGGGATTGTCAAAATGTCTAAAGAAAGTGCCTGTCAATTTCTGGAAGCTGCTACCTACGATCCAGGTTTACGCGAAAAATTCCAAGAAGTAGCTAGTCCAGAGGAATTCGTAAAAGTTGCTCGTGAATTAGGCTACGCCTTGACCACTGAAGAATTGAAGGATGTCGTCAAAGAACATAGTGAAGGTGTCATCTTGAGAAGGCAGACAGGCGTTTGGCCTTGGCTGCGGAGGGTTAACTGGATTTAGTGTATTCTCGCAGAGATGCTCCTAAGCGCGATCGCACTGCGGAAGTAAAACAGCGAAGCAATCGGGCATTCACAGTAAACAGCAAGCTGTTGACCCTCTCGATGCATTTGGCGTAGACCCTACACCCTATCTAGTGTCTGTGGGTTTGTCCTGAGCTTCTATGCCTTTACGTTTAAAACTACCCGCAAAAAAATAAAGGACGAAGGATAAAATCTTATCCTTCGTCCTTTATTCTTCATGCTTCACTCAGGGGCGTTTTGCGGTTGTCGAGGTTCGTTGTCATTTTGGGCAATTGTTTCCTGAATTCTGGGAGTTAACAGGAACTTTTTCGTTTCTGTGAGTAAGCGATCGCCCCAAAGATTTTCTTGGAGAAATTTTACATCGGCGTAGCGACTGTCTAACCGAATCGCAGCCTCTCCCAAAGACAAACCCTGTTCGCGATCGCCCTTCGCATACAGCGCCACCGCCATCGCCAACCGGGGTTCTGCCGCCTCCTTATCGAGAGAGCTAGCGGAACGCCACTCACTAAGCGCCCCATCTATATCGCCCATTTCGTACTTAACTAGCCCAATATTATTAATTGCAGGCCAGAATTTCTTTTCCTTAGCAACCGCCTTTTGGTACTGAGCGATCGCATCTGGAAACCGTTTCAGTTTGTAATAGGCATTGCCTAAATCAAACAAAGCCTCCGGGACATCGGGTTTGATCTTTAACCCAGCTTGCAAAACACTAACAGCTTCCTGATACTTTTCCTGCTGAAAGTGCCCGCTTCCCAGAGCAAATAGAATCCCCGGTTCGTTGGGTTGAAGGGTTCTCGCCCGTTGCAAGGCATCAATGGCATTATTTACCTCCTGCGCTTGCAAAAACAAACTCCCCAGTAAAAACCAGGTTTGATAACTGGTGGGAGCCAGCTGAGTCGCCAATCGCGCTCTAGGCAATGCTAGATCGTATTGTTGGAATCGCGCTAGCTGAGCCGCATCTTGTGCCAGGTTCAAGCCCTGCTGCTCTAGCTCTTTTGACTCCATTTGTAGCGTATAGGGCACGAGTGCTTGCCCAGAGGCGGGGAGAGCAACGCTCCCTAAACCAAGGAAAACAAGAAGCGGGAATATCGAAAAACGTTTAGGCACGGTGCAGCCTCAAAGAAATAATGCGAAGAGAAGAAATGTTCAGCAACCTTACCAATAATTTAACTGACCGTAGCAGAAATCGAGAGCAAAGCCACACGTCAATTTGGGGATCGCTATAACGGATTGACGGGAAACACTAAACAAGGTTCAATCCGTCAGGAAGTTCAAACTCGCTAAAATAGGGAAACAATAAGCAACTTGCTGTAGATAAATACAGTTGAGTGTGACTCCTTGGTGCTAAAGCTGAATCCCATCGTCATTAAAAATATCCTCATTGAGCAGTCTGTTCATTCGTACTACCGGACTTAAAAACTACGCGAATGCAACTTCCACTAATAAGCAAAGTCAAGAACCCTTCTCGGTGGGTCATTGGGCTGATAGCGTCTAGCATCTTGGTAGTTGGCTCTACCACTTATTTCATCATGGGTCGGGCAACGCCCAAACTAGACATTGAGAGCCTGACCGTACCTGTTAAATCGCAAACCTTGAAAGTACGGATTATCGCTAGCGGTACCGTCGTGCCCGTTCAAAGCGTCAATCTCAGCCCTCCAACATCTGGGCGTTTGGCAAAGTTATACGTCGAGCAGGGAGATAGAGTCCAGCAAGGGCAAAAAATCGCCCAAATGGAGAATTCCCAGCTTCAGGCTCAATTTTTTCAAGCCAAAGCCAATCTGGAGCAAGCTCAAGCCAAACTGCAACAAGCACAAGCGGGGAGCCGTCCCGAAGAAATCAATCAGGCAAAAGCCCGTCTAGAGCAAGCGAAAGCTCGTTTAGCTGCGGCGCGGGTGGGTCGTCCCGAAGAAATTGCCCAATTCAAAGCTCGTCTGGAGCAAGCCGAAGCGAATCTAGCATCGGTACAAATTGGTCGTCCTGAAGAAATTGCCCAGACCGAAGCTCAAATCTCTGCCGCCGAAGCGCGGGTAGAATTGGCACAAAAACGAGCCAATCGCAATCAACAGCTCGCTTCTCAAGGAGCCATTTCTAAAGACCAGTTGGATGAGGTACTGACAGAGTACCGCAATGCCAGCGCCAACCTGAGAGAAGCCCAACGACGGTTGGAGCAACTCAAAAACCGTACCAGCCAAGAAATTCAACAGCGTCAAGCGGCGGTAGCAGAAGCGCGATCTGCCTTGCAGCAAAGTCAAAAGGGCGGTCGCAGCGAGGAAATTTCCCAGCGCGAAGCGGATGTTGCAGAAGCTCAGGCTGCCCTGCGACAGTTAGAAAATGGGACGCGCCGAGAGGAGATTGCTGGGTTAAAAGCAGCCGCTGACGCTGCCAGAGCTTCGATGCAGGCGGTGCAAGTCCAGCTCTCTGACACGGTAATCATCGCTCCCTTTTCGGGGATTGTGACGCAGAAATACGCCACAGAAGGCGCTTTCGTCACTCCCACAACTTCTGCTTCGACTACGGCTTCCGCCACTTCAACTTCGATTGTTGCCATTGCCAGAGATTTAGAAATTCTGGCGAAAGTCCCAGAGGTTGATGTTGGGCAAATTACCCAAGGACAGCCGGTTGAGATTGTGGCAGATGCCTATCCCGACCAAGTGTTTAAAGGCAAGGTCAAGCTGATTGCGCCGGAAGCGGTGGTCGAGCAAAATGTCACGTCTTTTCAGGTGCGGGTCGCTCTGGAAACGGGTAAGGAACAACTGCGGTCGGGAATGAATGTTGACCTGACTTTTTTGGGTAAACCTGCGAATAATGCCTTGGTCGTTCCCACCGTGGCAATTGTCACCGAGAAAGGAAAGACGGGTGTATTAGTCCCTGATGAGGAGAACAAACCCCAGTTTAAAGCAGTGACGATTGGCCCATCGATTGAAAACCAAACGCAGATTTTAGATGGTATCAACGAAGGCGATCGCGTATTCATCGATTTGCCCAAAGATAGCAAACCCAAGCCAGAGGAATAAGGAGAGTTGGTAATGGGTAATAGCTAATTAGTCATTAGTCAGGTTTCTGATTACCCCTTCTCGATTACCAATTACCGATTACCGAATATGGATATTGTAGAAAGCGTCAAAATGGCTGCCACGACCCTAGTGGCAAACAAACTGCGTAGCAGTCTCACGATGCTGGGCATTATGATTGGCAATGCCTCGGTGATTGCGATGGTGGGAATTGGACAAGGAGCGCAAAGGCTAGCGTCGGAGCAGTTTGAGTCGTTGGGGCCAAACGTGCTGTTTGTGGTTCCTGGTTCCCAGAAAACTCGGAATACGACCTTTGAGGTGCCGAAAACGCTAGTTCTTGAAGATGCCAGAGCGATCGCGTCTCAGGTGCCTTCCATCCAAGATGTCGCTCCCCAGATCAATTCCAGACAATTAGTTACCTACCGCAGCAAAAATACGACTACATTGATTCTCGGTACAACACCAGAGTATCTCTCAGCGAGAAGTTTTGATGTGGATCGAGGACGATTTATTACCGAGCTTGATATTAAGCGGAGTAATCAAATTGTCATCCTGGGGTCGGAATTAGCAGATAAATTATTTGACAATCAAGATCCGATTGGGCAACAACTGCGGATTAAAAATATCAGCTTTCAAGTTGTTGGTGTGATGAAACCTAAAGGTTCGGCGCTGGGAGATAATCCGGATGAAGCGGCTTATTTACCCATCACCACCCTAGCGAATCGGATCGTGGGAAATACGTCTCCCTATGGTCTTGAAGTGACAGCAATCTCTATCTCCGCCAAAGACGAAGCCAGCATTGGAGCCGCTCAGTTTCAGGTGGCAAATCTGCTGCGGCTACGGCACAAAATCAACGGTGAAGATGACTTTACAGTTCGCAGTCAAAAAGACCTTTTGGGCATTGTAAACACGATTACCAGCGGCTTGACATTCATGTTAGCCGCGATCGCTGCTATTTCCCTGTTTGTCGGAGGCATTGGCGTGATGAACATTATGCTCGTCTCCGTCACCGAACGCACCCAAGAAATCGGGCTTCGCAAGGCGATTGGCGCACGAGAGCAAGATATCCTGATTCAATTCATCATCGAAGCGGTAATTCTCTCAGCGGCGGGTGGCTTATTAGGGACTCTGATTGGCGTTGGCGGGATCTCGCTCGTCAGTGCCTTCACCCCTCTGAAAGCTGGCATTTCACCCGTGGCAATTGTTATTGCTGTCAGTGTCTCCGGCGGGATTGGGCTATTCTTTGGCGTCGTCCCGGCACGACGAGCCGCTAAACTTGACCCAATTGTGGCTTTGCGGAGTGCTTAAAATGCACGAACAATGTTCATGGTTCATCGTTCATAACTAAGGGCGTTTGAACAGTTAGCAATTCTTCAATCCTTCAATGAGCAATCAACAACTCACTCCTGAGTCCTCAGCCCTTAATCCTTCAAAAAAACCTGTCGTCATTCGTATAGAGGATGTCACCAAGGTTTACGGCGTCGGCGATACAGAAGTTCGCGCCCTTGCTGGTGTGAGCTTAATTGTAGAGGAGGGCGAATATTGCGCGATTATGGGGGCGTCTGGATCGGGCAAATCCACTGCGATGAATATTATTGGTTGTCTTGACCGACCCACTGACGGACGATATTACTTAGATAACGTGGATGTGTCCTCTCTAGAAGATGCTGACTTAGCGGGAATTCGCAATCGGAAGATTGGTTTTGTGTTTCAACAATTCCATCTCTTGCCACAACTAACAGCGTTAGAAAATGTCATGCTACCGATGGTTTATGCGGGTATTCCGAGTGCTGAAAGACGCCAGAGAGCAACCGTTGCTCTGACTCGCGTTGGTTTAGAGCATCGACTGAATAATCGACCGAATCAACTATCTGGGGGACAACAGCAGCGGGTCGCGATCGCGCGTGCGATTGTCAACAAACCCGTCTTGCTGCTTGCTGATGAACCCACGGGCGCACTGGATTCCAAAACGACCGAAGAAGTGATGGACATCTTCACAGAACTGAATACCAGCGGCATCACTGTGGTCATGGTTACGCACGAACCCGAAGTTGCTCGTCTCACCAAACGCATCGTCTGGTTTCGGGATGGACAAGTGCTGCATTCCCATCTGACCCCAGGCGATATTGGAAAAGTCGCCGTTTCTTAATTTCAAAAAAGAGCGTTCAATCCCAAGAACGCTCTTCTTTTATGGCATTTCGGATCAAATCATGGGACGCACGGCTATACGCCCCTGCGATCGCATAAGGAAATAATTTACAGACTGGCAGTCTTACCAGTTTCAGCTTGAGAGGGAATTGGCTTCACGTCTGTATAGCCCATGTTGCTAACGATTGTCCGGAACATGGAAATTTGTCCCTCAAAGTCAAGACCTTCAATTTGACCCATTAGGTCGTTAACGGGGTTATTTGCTTGGTAGTCCGAGGGCACATCTACGACCGTATCACCCATACCCTGCGCCCAAGCATACCAAACCATTAACTGATTATTCTCTTTCAAAGCCCCATAAGCATGGGAATATTCTGTGTTTTCGCGATTGACAATTTCTCGCATAATTGCCAACTGGCGATCGTCATCCAAATCAAAAAATTCTCCTAACAGCTTCGGAGCCAGTTCTGGATCGGTTGCCGTTGGGGCAGCGGGAGTAATCGAATCTCCCATCTTTTCATAAACGTAATAAAACCATGCTAGTTTGTCATCCGTGTTCAACGCTTCAAAAGCCTCAACCACTTTTTGAGTTTCACTGGAAAGAGCTTGAGATTTTTGGTTTGTAGTCATAAATTTTATCCGACAGTGAGGTTAATATTTCCAAGAGTTGCAAACTTGGTGGGTTAAAATCGCCCTCCAAGAGAGAGAGTTTGACTCGCTCGGTTTTGTAGATTGAGAGTTGGCTAAGGATCTATCTCCAGAGGGTCAAAGGAACGGGGATCGCTCCTTTAAAATCTAAATTGCAGATAAAAAAGTCTAAATAAATAGGAGTTACTTATGACTGAAGAAGTGAAACCCGATCCGAATCAAGCGACAACTCAAGATGCCCAGCTAGCTGCCGAACGCATGGTTGCAGGTGAAGAAGCAACGCAAAGTGTCGATTTCGACGCTGACTACGCAGCATCAAAAGAATTTAGCGTCAGTGAAGTTGACCAGAGTGGTGCTGGTGCCCAAGCTGCTGAAGCTGCAACAGGTGCTGCCCGGAAAATGCCCCAGCCAACAGAGATGAAATCCTCACCAGAGGCTCATAGCAATCCAGACGACTTCCGGGAAATGGCGAAGGATGTCAATCCTAGAGCTTAAGAAAAAAACAGCCAATAAAAGCGATAAATCGTGGAAAAAGCGATAGGACTGGGTAAACCAGGGAAGTAAAGCCGTATTCACTAAAAAAAATCAGGATAGCGATCGCGTAGACGATGCCGCAATGATTCGGATCTTGCCTAGTTTAGGGTCACTGCGACGTATCCCAATCGCTCAAAATGCAAAAATATGGCTCAACCAAGCGTTGGTTGAGCTTTAGTTATTTTGGTACCAATGTCAGGAATTGTTAGAGGTTCGCTAGGTTCAGCCCCTAGCAGTTTGAACAGAATTACAAAGAATGCAGGATAATGGGCAAAGCTTTCACATTTTGTTACCTTTAAATCCCAATCTTTCAGCAAGCATTCGATCGGCAACCATGCGAACCCATTACTGCGGCGAACCTAGAAGCGAACATATTGGACAAACTGTCACCTTGTGTGGATGGGTAGACCGTCGCCGCGACCACGGGGGGGTGATATTTTTAGATTTGCGCGATCGCACTGGCATCGTTCAAATTATCAGCGACCCAGTGCGGACGCCTGACTCTTACGCAGAGGCGGCAAATCAGCGCAACGAATACGTCCTCAGAATTACAGGTCGAGTCAGCAAACGTCCCGAAGACTCGCTCAATCCTCGCCTCCCGACTGGCGAAATTGAAATTTACGCAGACAAAATTGAACTGCTCAATCAGGTATACAAGCAGCTGCCCTTCCAAGTAGGGGCGGGAGACACAGAATCCCTGCGCGAAGACTTGCGCCTGAAGTATCGCTATCTAGACTTAAGACGCGATCGCATGACTCGCAACCTCCAGTTGCGTCACCAAGTCGTCAAAGCCATCCGTCGCTACCTAGAAGATACCGAAAACTTCATCGAAATAGAAACGCCGATTCTCACCAAATCGACTCCCGAAGGCGCACGGGATTACCTCGTACCCAGCCGCGTCAATCCCAGCGAGTGGTATGCGCTTCCTCAGTCGCCGCAGCTATTTAAGCAAATGCTGATGGTATCCGGCTATGACCGCTATTACCAGATTGCTCGTTGCTTCCGAGATGAAGATTTACGCGCAGACAGACAGCCAGAATTTACTCAGTTAGATATGGAGATGAGCTTCATGTCTCAAGAAGAGATTCTCCAGCTCAACGAAAGTTTAGTTTGCCATATCTTCAAAACGGTCAAAGGCATCGACTTACCCCGCCCCTTCCCGCGCCTGACTTATGCAGACGCGATGGATCGCTACGGGTGCGATAAGCCAGACACCCGCTTTGGCTTAGAACTTGTCAACGTTTCCGATTTGCTGAAAGATTCTGGGTTTAAGGTATTTTCCGGCGCTGTCGCCTCTGGCGGTATCGTCAAAGTATTGCCCGTTCCTGGCGGAAACGACGCCTTCTCCAACGTGCGGATTAAACCAGGCGGCGACCTATTTAAAGAAGCTAGCGAAGCCGGTGCTAAGGGTCTTGCCTATATTCGCGTGCGAGATGACGGCGAACTCGACACCATTGGCGCGATTAAAGACAACCTCACCGAAGCGCAAAAACAAGAATTGCTAAGTCGCACAGGTGCAAAACCCGGTCATCTTTTGCTATTTGGTGCGGGCGATACGAATACGGTTAATAAAACCCTCGATAGATTGCGCCAGGTGATTGGTCGCGAATTGGGACTCATCGCTCCTGACAAAAACAACCTGCTTTGGGTGACAGACTTCCCGATGTTTGAGTGGAATGCGGATGAGAAGCGCCTAGAAGCGCTGCATCATCCCTTTACTGCTCCCCATCCCGATGATTTGCACGACCTGAAGACGGCACGGGCGCAAGCTTATGACCTGATTCTCAACGGCGTGGAAGTTGGCGGTGGAAGTCGGCGGATTTACCAGCGCGAGGTTCAAGAGCAGGTGTTTGAAGCCATTGGCTTAGGGAAAGAGGAAGCGTATGCCAAGTTTGGATTTCTCCTAGAGGCATTTGAATACGGCACGCCTCCACACGGGGGGATTGCCTACGGTTTAGACCGCTTGGTGATGCTCTTAGCGGGTGAAGAATCGATTCGGGACGTAATTGCTTTCCCGAAGACACAGCAGGCTCGTTGTTTATTGACCGATGCGCCCTCTGGTGTCGATGGAAAGCAGTTGAAGGAATTGCACGTTGCTTCGACATACAAGCCCAAATCCAGCGAGAAAGACAAGCAGTAACTCGCGCGATCGCAATCAAGATTTAGAGGCGCACAATGAATTGTGCGCCTTTAAAATTTTTGGAAAGGGAAACAGAGGCGTGAGGAAATGATAGCGATCGCTTCCCTATCGTCCCAATCTCTTCAAAGACTATTAAGCTTCAAAATCAAAGATGATGAAATCATCTAAGCATTTTAATATCGCAGACTTCACTCGTTCGTGTTCGGGATGCGGCAGATAGAAATCGCGGGCATCCGCGCTCTCAAATGTCATCAAAAATCCGTGGTTATAGCCCTGGTTCAGCCCCTCGTGACTAGAATAGGCTCCCCCAGCATAGTAGGTAATACCTGGAATTAATTGCTGAAGTTCACCCAGTTGGTTTAACAAATCTGCAATCTTTTCCTGCGTTATTTCTGGTTTAAATTTGAGCAGAACCATGTGTTGAATCTGAGGCATTTGCTTAGGTTACTGATGGTAGAGTATCTAAAAGCTTAGCTGGGAACAGAAAGAACACAAAGCCAGATGCGATCGCTCTCAATAAAATTCAGTCACAAGCGATCGCCCCTCAAGCCTGCTGCTTTTACTGCTTGCTGTCTTCAGCAAATTCACTCGCAAGACTAAATGGTTCTTAATTGTCTTACTGCTTCTGAGCCGCTTGTTGTACTTGCTCTATTGTTAATCCCAATCCCTGTGCTACCTGTTCTATACTCAATCCCATTGCCAAAAACTGAGGCACAGATTCTAACTTGCCTTCTAACTTGCCCTCTAACTTGCCTTCCTGCTTAATTGATTGGTACATCCTTGTTTGTCTGAATTCGTCATCTATTCCCAACATTTGTGCCAATTCCTCACGACTCAATTGGGTAAATTTGTACAACAGGATCGTCTCTATTAATTCTATAAACTTTTGCCTGCTGTTTTCAGCTTCAATCCCTTGTCTCGCTTGCTCAAGTAACCGCTTAGCTTTGTTAAGAGTTCTTGCTTTTCTCTCCACGACTAATTGCACAATGCCGATACCAAGAGACTCGTCGGCGGCTTCTCCTAATTCATCCAAGTAGACTCGCTGCACTTGCTCGCTGGCTAGCAATGTGCGATACGGCACTATCTCAGTGGGTTCTAAGCTGCGTCTGGGATACACAACGACAGCACACCAATCTTTAGTTAGTACGGACTGGTGGAGGTAGAGGAAAATTTCAGAAAACAGGCGAGAGTATAGCTTTGGATCTTTCTGAAACTGAACTTCTACAAAGTAGATCGGTCGTTCTGGAGAATCGGGAACGGGGAGAAATAATCCATCAATGCGGAAAGCTGTTTGCTTGAGTTCAACAGAAGAAAATTGATAAGTGTTGGCATCCTCAAAGGGACGACCAATTAGTTCAAAGAAGATGCTGGGAAATTCTTGGAAAAGGCTATAAAAGAGAGTATCGGTTTTCATCAACCCTTATCGTAAGGCATCAAGTGGTACAAAGGCGATCGTTTTCTACCCAGTATATGTACCGCATAAGGTCAAATTTTACACTCTCATAAAAAAGGCTGATAAGGTGAGGATGAGATTCTTCTATAATTGAAGGCAAATTTTGTTTTAATCAACTACCTGCGTAAAGCAATCGGTTAGGAAAAGGGAGGATGCATTTCTCCGGTAGCTGCTTCCAACGAAAAATCAGATCGCTTTTTGATTTTGGATGTCCCCTGCTACAAATCCTCTCCAGTCTGGGTGAAAGCAGAAGACCTCTGGAAGGCAATGGCGACACTCGATTCTGAGTCTGATAAGACGCGAGGGTTTGTGCAGGCAAGTTCGTGTCAATCCTGCGCCGATTCTTCGTCACAGATGCAAATAAAGTCACACCCAGACAGACAAAGGCGACAACCTAACGTCATCCGCTTCGTGCCTGTGAAGGATAAATTGCACGGTATACATCTATAGGGGCGTACAGCCGTGCGCCCCTACAATAATTGCAAGCAGATAGCCAAAAAGCACAAGAAAGGAGAAATATTCATGCGATCGCGCTTGAGATGGCTGTTGTCAGTTATCAGCGTCCTCAGTGGTTGCGCCTACATCAGCGGCGCGACCCCTTCTGTACAAGCCGCTCAAACCATCGTGGTTCGGAAAGGCTCCTCTACTGAATCCATTAATATCGGGGATCTCCGCCAGCTTGCGGAAACGGGAACGACCCCATCGTCTCTGAGAAGTTTTGCAAGAAACCTGTCTTCTCAACAACGAAGCCAAATCCTATCAGCGCTGAGGGCAAAATTTGATATTGATGTTGTGCAAGTGAGTCGGTTACTCGATACTCAGATTGGCAGCGCGATCGCATCTTCGTTGGCTAGCACAACATCGCGTCAGGATAATGTCGGGGTGCTAGATGTACGATCGGGACTTGTATTAGGGGCTAGGGCACCAGAAGGACTGTCTTTACTCAGCTTTATCGAAGCTTATCCCCGTCAAACGCTTGATATAGACTTAAGTCGGGCGTTTAAAGTTGTCGAAAATTTTAACAGCGCTTTTTGGCAAACTCAGTGGTTTATGGCAGAGATTGCCCCCCAACTGACTGTCAAGCGCCCCCAACTTAATTTACCTTTCGATCCCACGCTACCGGGAACGGCATCCGTGCAGGTGCTGAACTTGAAACTCAATGATACCCAGCGCCGCCGGGAAATTCCCCTTGATGTTTACTGGTCGGAAGCGGCTTCTCCGGCTAAACCGACAATTGTTCTATCGCATGGCTTAGGTTCGGTTCGCACCGATATGCGCTACTTGGCAGAGCATTTGGCATCCTATGGCTATGTAGTGGCAGCTTTAGAACATCCTGGGAGTAACGAAACTCATGTGAAGCAGGTACTCCGAGGCAAGGCTCCTCTGTTAGATGCTCAGGAGTTTTTGGATCGTCCTAAGGATATCAGTTTTGTGATCGACGAACTAGAAAAGCTGAACCAAGCAGGGGAACTTCAGGGTAAACTGGCACGCGATCGCGTCCTGGTAATCGGGTATTCTCTGGGGGGTAGTACAGCTTTATCAGTTGCGGGTGCCGAGTTGCAATTAGCGTCTTTAAAAGAGCGCTGTAAAGGGAATGTAATTTCCTTTAATCTTGGGGAAGCTTCCCAGTGTTTTGCCAGGGGACTTCCGGAAGACCGCTATCAACTGCGAGATCCCAGGGTAAAAGCAGCGATCGCGTTCAATCCCACCACTTCTTTACTCTTTGGCGAAACGGGTTTAAGCGCCGTGCAAGTCCCCACTTTAATTGAAGCCGCTTCCGCCGATAAGACGACTCCGGCTTTAACCGAACAAATTATTGGATTTTCTAAAATACCCGCTCCAAAATGGCTGGTGGGTGTAGTGGGAAGCACCCATCTGAGTGTGAAAGATCCCAGCACTACCCAAGATCAAGCGAGACAACCGAATACACTGTACACGGGCGGGGAAATCGTTGGCGAACAGGCGGTTGCCATCCGCAGCTACATGAAAGCGATCGCGCTGGCAATGGCAGCACAACTCACCGATGATGCTGCCAAGTACGCGATTTTCCTCACCCCAGAATATGCTCAGTTGGCTTCAACAGACGCTTTCCCGATTCGTCTCGTTACTGAGATTCCACCGGAAGCGCAAGCCGTGGTGGACGATTTTCTTGAGAATCAATCCAAGAGATAATTTCGCGCCAAGACGCAAAGACGCTAAGAATAACTTCTTTGCACCTTGGCTCGAAATAAAATCACCGATTACTTACTACTGCAACTTGATGTACTTCTCCACATCTTCAATCTGGGGATCTGGAAACTGAGTTAGCACTTGCCATAAAACCGTGTAACTGCCATCAGCACGGCGGCTGACGGGACGGAAGGCGACCAGGACATCGCTACTGGGCAATTCTAAAATTTGGTCAAGATAGCGGCGTTGTTCCCTGGAAACGGTACCTCCCGTCTGAACCACTTCCGGCACCTGGAATTGGACTAATCGCATTAAGTAGGTGTGGTTCAGCATCGCTGGTGCATTTGGAGAGAGGCGGTCGATCGAGGATGCGATCGCTCTCGTCTGTTGCACGGGTTCGCTGAAAGCCACCTGACCCAGCTTTCCCGTGATAAACCGCTGTCGATCTACCTGAATCGATGCCAATTGATTCGGCGGACGATAATTGAGGAAAAACTGGCGCGTTTGCGGCGATAAGGCGCGGACTTTCTTCAAGGTGGGATCGAGGTTTTCTAAGGGGACTTCTCCCAAATCCACCATGAAGCCATAATCTAGCCCTTGCTGGGCAATCTCAAAGTTGCCCCCTTCCATCCGAACCGCAAAGCGTGGAGTAAATTCCTCCCCAGGACCAATTCGCACCGATGAGGGAGTCGATTCCTCATCGCTACCGCCGCCAACTCCCCGCAGCAAGGCTGGAAATGGGAAACGCTCTGCTACGCTGGGCGAGAGCCGATTTCCTAGCGGATTCAGTTGTTGACGGTAAGCCTCAGATGGTAAAACGCGGGCAATGCCGGTGTTGGGCTGAGAAAGAAATTCGGTATACAGACTTGGCTCTTGCCGATACAGGGCGTAGGTGTTGCGTTCGTTTAATTGGTACGTTTCCGCAATATCAGTAAAACGGGCGGAGGGGGGAAATGCTGCCACAGCTTGCCCCAAGAACTTTTTGGCAGTTTGTAGGGTTGTCGCAGTTTGTTGGGAAGGCGCGATCGCTGGCTGAATTGGCGGCTGATAGCCAGAAATCGGTGTCTTTGCCGCTACACCAACGACTGGCGGTTCCGGAGCGGGAAATCTGGGCACTGGAACCGCCAAACGCTGAGGAGGTACGGTCAAAATCGACGGTTGACCAATTGCCAAAGGATTTCCTCTGGTGGGAGCGAGAATGGACTGTCGCCGTTCTAGCACCGGACGCAGGGGCAATAATTGCTGCGTCGAAGCATAGAGAGCGCAGTACACCTGCGCCTGCTCCAAGGTTAAATTAGAGCCTGCCGGGGTAACGCCGTTCGTGCGGGTACACAGCAAAGCAGGATTGGGATATTGGCTCTTGAGAAAGCGGTCTACTTCTCCCTGGTGGAGGAGGATTTGCCCCTCCGCCGCAAAAGCCGGGTAGGGTTCGGGAGACGCACTCGCTCTTTCGATTCGATTAATTAAATTGATTTGAGTTTGTACCAATCGCTGAGCTTGGGGCCAGAAACTTTGATCCGAAGCTGAACTCGAAGGGATTTGGCGGCTTACACCCAGCCTTTGGGACTCTGCCTGCGCGATCGCCTGTCCGGACACCAAGCTTAGTAGGGAAGACACAAAAATTAATAATAAGTACCGCATCTGAAACTCCTCAATCTGACAACTTGATAAAACAACCCAGTAGACCTTATTTATACTTCCCTGTTTTGACCCAAAAATTAAAGTCCTCTGTTTTTAATAAAATCATTGAATAGGAGAAAAATTTTTTTGTCTATCACTTCTTGCGCTTCCTATTTAACAGTCTACAGAACTCTAACTATTTGTTTTCTTTTTACTAGCGTTTCCTAATATATGTTTTTTTGTTAAGAAAATAAGCTTTTGTTTCTCAAACTCTTACTGTGCTTGCTAGTTGAAGGCCCCTAAAAAGATTGTTAATAAAGAGCAGACGGTCAAAGTGCAACTCCCTCAATTAGTAACGATCTAATTCCTAAGGAAGATGGGGAATTGCAAAAAACTAGAAAATTGGAGATTGAAGTTATATCTGAAGATTGATGGCTTCGGTCAAATAAAAAGCAAGAATTGAACTGTTACTGACAGACTAATGCTGCTGTGTTAGTAACACAATTTGGTTAGGTTCAGTGGCAATCGGAGAAAACACTGATGTTAGGACAACATAAGCGTGCTGTTGGCGTATTTTCAAACTATCGAGACGCCGAAGTAGCACTGACTGAACTAAAAAATTCTGGTTTTTCTATGGACAACGTGTCCGTAGTAGCTCGTGACGCGGACAAAGGAAACGACATTGCTGGTGCCGATGTAAGCGATCGCGTTGGCAATAAAGCCGACGAAGGTGCGAAAGCAGGTGCCGTCACCGGCGGTACTTTGGGCGGTCTAACAGGCTTGCTCGTTGGTCTGGGAGCCTTGGCAATTCCGGGACTTGGCCCTGTCATGCTAGCGGGAGCAGCAGGCACCGCTATTGCTACAACCCTTTCTGGCGGTGCCATTGGTGCAGCCGCAGGAAGTCTTTTAGGTGCATTAATCGGTTTGGGAATTCCTGAAGAAAGAGCCAGACACTATAGCGATCGAGTATCCCGTGGGGATTATTTAGTAATGGTAGACGGCAGCGACGACGATATCCGTCGTGCCGAAGCGATTCTCAGTCATCGGGGAATTCAAGATTGGGGTATCTACGATGCTCCTGCCACCAATACAACCACTACAACGACAACTCGCACATCTGATATTGCCGATCCCAGTGGTACCTATCAAACTCCAGTAGTTGATACAACTCCACGCACGGATACCCCGGTTCAAATTATCGACCGTCGGGAACAGACTCTTTAGGCTGATTTGAGAACGATTGAACGGGGTGGGAGGTAAAAAGCTTCCACCTCTTATCTGCTCGAAGTGAGGAATTGAAAAATGAACAAGTTTTTAACATTACTCTTTAGTGGCGTCTTGTTAGTGAGTGTTGCTGCTTGCGATAACAACGAGAAAACGTCTGATGGAGCGAATTCTGATTCAAGTCAGACTTCTTCGCCTGCTGCAACCGGAGCCGCCAGTCCAAATGCCAGTGCCCCAGCATCACCCTCGGCTGATGCTTCAGCACAACCCGATCAAGGCGCGAAGAATGATGCATCGAGTGATGTCCGCAAAAGACAGCTAGAATCTGATATTCGGGCACGCGAGCAACGCAATAATGCTGCTGGCGACCCCCTAAAAAGAGCTGATAGCGACTTGGAAAGCGAGGTTCGTAGCAAGTTAGAAGCGAACTTGCCCAGCAGCAAATTAGAAATTGATGCTAAAGACGGAGCTGTAACAGTTGTAGGAACTGTAGAAAAGCCAGATCAAGTGGCAAAAATAGAACCGTTGGCGAAGGAAATCAAGGGGGTTAAGACAGTAGCTGTTCAAGCGAAAGTTGCCCCAGCGCAGAAACAGTAACTTTACTAGGACTTACGGACTGGAAACCAGGAAATCAATTTCCTGGCTGAAAGCCTAAGTCAGTTTAAACTGACTAAAAAAACTCAAACCAATCCATTTCATGGCTTTGAGCGATGAAGCTGGAACTTTAGTGGGCTTTAGTTCACGGCAACTGGATAAGTCCTGTGTAATAACGGTGAAACTGTAATTTGATTTCGCTTGTGGCAAAATCACGAATAGATTCCTAAAGAGTTAGAGAGGAAAGGGTAATGGTGCTTACTCAGCCAAAACGAGCTTTTGGCGTGTTCTCAAGCTTGCAAGATGCAGAAGGCGCAATTCAGGAATTAAAAGCTGCTGGCTTTCCAATGAATCAGGTTTCTGCAATCAACAAAGAGTCTGAGCCAGTATCCCCGCCACCGGCTTCTAAAGCGCAAGAAGGAACGACCCTTGGCGCGATCGCGGGTGGTGCAGCCGGAGGCGTCTTGGGTTTGGCGCTGGGACTAGGCACCATTGCCGCCATTCCCGTATTAGGGCCAATTAGCATTATTGGGGTGGCAGCCACGGCTTTAGCGACTACTTTAACCAGTGGTGTGATTGGTGCAACCGCAGGCGGCTTATTAGGTGCCTTGACTGGCTACGGGATTCCTGATGAGCAAGCCGCAATTTACAACGATCGCATTCATCATGGGGACTATTTCTTGATCGTTGAGGGCACAGAAGCAGAGGTGCGTCAAGCTGAAGCAATTCTCAACCGTTGGAACGTCCAAGAATTAAGAATTTACGATGCTGCGGCATCACCACCGCCATCCATCAATGAAATGCCTCTTTGATATTAGATATTCTTGTCCAGGTAGTAACAGGTGCATCTGGCTTTAAAAACCTCTTTTCCTAGCGAAAAGGGGTTTTCGTATTTTGTATCTCTATCGATTACCATAACCTCCCCGGCTCCTCGTTTCCTGCTTCCAGTGGCAAGGTGCGACCAAATAATTGCACAATGGAAGCAGTTTATCAATGTTGCTGCAAGACAAATGCCGACCTTACTGGCTGATGCCAAAAACTTGCTCGCCGACTTAATCGCTCGTTACTCACCTCAAGTCGATTATTTGGCAGTTCGGATAGAAGAAGCCGAAGGAACTGATATCTTTTTGCGCGGCGATAAGGTCGAAACCCTCACTGAAGGCATCTCCATTGGTGGACAAGTCCGGGCTTGTTACCAGGGCGGCTGGGGCTTTGCCAGCTTTAATCAGCTTTCTACCTTAGCAGACCGAATTGAAGAAGCGATCGCTGCCGCTCGGATTATTGGCGATGAAGAAACCCTGTTGGCTCCGATTGAGCCAGTACAGGCGACTTGCCAACTTCCCCTAGAAGGCAGCGATCCGCGAGAGATATCGCTGGAAACCAAGAAGCAATTGTGCGATCGCTACACTGAAATCCTCAAAAGCGCTAGCCCTTCAATCACCACCACCTCTGTGCGCTACAGCGACAGTTCCCAGCGAATTATCCTCGCCACCTCAGACGGAACGCTGATTGAGCAGTCTTGGGTAGATATGGAAATGCGCTTTGCCGCCACTGCGCGGAATGGCGAAACCGTGCAAACTGGACGCGAAACGACTGGCTCCCGCAAAGCCTACGAAGACTTAACTAATTTGGACGATCAGGTTCGGAGTGCGGCTCTCCGCGCCGTGAACGCCCTCTCTCTGCCTCCTGTGAAAGGCAATACCTACACGGTCGTCATCGACCCCATTCTCAGCGGTTTATTTGTCCATGAAGCTTTTGGGCACCTTTCAGAAGCAGACATGGCTTATGAAAACCCGGATATTTTGGAAGTGATGACCCTGGGACGCCGATTTGGACCCAAAGAACTGCAAATCTTTGACGGTGCTGCTCCTCCCGGTCATCGTGGCAGCTACTTATACGATGATGAAGGGACGCCTGCTACCACGACTCAGCTAATTAAGGATGGCATCTTAGTTGGACGCCTCCACTCCCGCGAAACTGCTGGAAAGCTGAGCGAAGCCCCCACTGGCAACGCCCGTTGTCTGAATTACCACTATCCCCCCCTTGTTCGGATGACGAATACTTGGATTGAGCGGGGTACAACGCCCGTGGAGGATTTATTTGCAGGGATCAAAGAAGGCGTCTACGCTCGTAACTGGCTGGGTGGTATGACGAATGGAGAAATGTTTACTTTCTCCGCCGCTGAAGCTTGGATGATCCGCGACGGCAAGATTGCTGAACCCGTTCGGGATGTGACGCTGTCGGGGAATGTTTTCAGCACCTTGGCGGATATTGAAGCAATTGGGGATGATTTCTACTGGGATGAATCCGGCGGCTGCGGTAAGGGAGGTCAGAACGGCTTGCCAGTTGGTTGTGGTGGGCCAAGTCTCCGCATTCGCAATGTCATTGTGGGAGGCGATGCAGAATAGTTAAAAATTAGAAATTTCGTCAGTGTCATGAAGTTTTCACGATTGGAATGACCTAAACCTCGGCATTCTTCCTTTCAAGAGACAGAGAAGAAGTCAAGATATAGGCGATAAAAAACTCATGACACTAACAACTCCCACATTTTTAATTTTTAATTTTTAAGTGCGTATCTACCTGTTTGAGCAAATCTTCAAGCGTAGAAGAATTATCTAAAACTACATCAGCGCGATCGCATTTCTCCTGAATGGGCATTTGGCTAGTAATCCTGGCTTGCGCTTGTTCTAAAGTTAGGCGATCTCGCTTGATTAATCTCTGAAGTTGATGTTGTTCGGAACAGTATACGACCCAAGTTTCCGTACACAGAGCCGTCATCCCCACTTCAAACAGCAAAGGCACCACCAACACTACAGTCGGATGCGAGTTGAGTGCTTGCATTTTTTCAATCATGCGATCGCGCACGTAAGGATGAATCTGTTGCTCTAGCCAACGCCGCTCTTCGGGCGAATTAAAGACAATATTGCCCAGCTTTCGGCGGTCAAGTGTTCCATCCGGTAGCAGAATATCGGCTCCGTAACGCTTAACAATTTCGCCGAGAATCGGCGAACCCACTTTTACAGCTTCTCTAGCATAAATATCCGCATCCAAAACCGGCAAATTGTAGTGACTGGCAAGATAATTTGAGACAGTTGTTTTGCCAGTACCAATGCCTCCCGTCAGACCAATAACGCGCATCATGAATTAACTTGCAACTGTGCCAAAATCAACTGTCCCGCAGCCCCATTATCTAAAGGTTTCGAGAAAAAATATCCCTGTCCTCGTTCGCATTGCAATGCCTTGAGTTGTGCCAACTGTTGAGCCGTTTCTATCCCCTCCGCCGTCACACTCATTCCTAAATTATGAGCCAACGCCACGATTGCCTTGACAATCTCTGCATCCTTGCCACCCGCTCCCATCCGGTTCACAAAAGAACGGTCAATTTTCAATGTATTAAGGGGAAAGCGGTGCAGATAATTCAAGGATGAATAACCCGTACCAAAATCATCAATCGATAATTGAATATTTCGATCTCGCAATTGCCAAAGCAGGATGGCGGCAGCTTCAGCATTTTCCAGCAAGCAGCTTTCAGTAATTTCCAACTTTAAATAATGTCCATCCAAGCCAGTCTTCCTCAAAATTCGGTCAATCTGCTCAATCAAATTTGGTTGCGAAAACTGCTTACCAGAGAGATTCACGCTAATTGCCAAACCCTGAGTCGTAGAATACTGCTGCTGCCAAACTTTTAGCTGACGGCAAGCTTCGTTCAATACCCAAGTACCCAAGGGAATAATCAGACCCGTATCTTCTGCCACAGGGATAAACTCGCTTGGGGGAACCATGCCACGAGTCGGGTGATTCCAACGCACCAGAGCCTCAAAAGCCTTAATTTTACCCGTCGCCAGCTCGACGATTGGCTGGTAGTAAAGTTGAAATTCCGTGGCGATAATCGCTCGTCGCAGATCCGTTTCTAACTGCAAATGTGCCACGGCAAGGGTATGCATGGCCCGATGGAAGACAACATAGCGACCTTTACCCTCTAACCGGGCATGATACATAGCCGTGTCGGCTGCCCGTAGCAGGTCTTGCGGACGAGGCAAGAGGTTATTGTGAGAGGGTGCAGAGGGACAAAGCGGCATAGAGGCAGATGCTTTCCGAACCGGCTCCCATCCCTCTTGTCCCTTTCCTGCAAAGGCAATCCCAATGCTAGTCGTGGTGAATACTTCGCGCCCATCCAAGTTAAAAGGCGAATTCAGTTCCCCCTGGATCTGCTCGACAACGCGAATCGCATCGCTAACATCGTGAATATCCTCCAGCAGAATTGCAAATTCGTCTGTGCCAATCCGAGCTAGGGTGTCCGTAGGACGGAGGCAGGTCATCAGTTTGCGAGCTGTAGCGATGAGCAGTTGGTCGCTTACCAGGTGTCCCAGACTATATTTGACCATCTCGAAGCGATCCAAATCCAGAAACAGAACAGCAAATAAACTGTCTTTGTCTCTTTGGGAACGCTTGATTTGGCTGGCAAGACGTTCGAGAAATAATGTCCGATTCGGCAAACCGCAAAGCGAATCGTAGAACGCATGGTGTCGTAGTTGCTCCTCGGCTTGCTTGCGCTCAGTAATGTCGTGGCAGTTGACGACAATCCCCTGCACCGCCGGATCGTTCAGGAGGTTAGTGGTGACTGCCTCGAAGATCCCCCAAGAGCCATTGCGATGCTGCACGCGATACTCACCGAGTCGCTGAGTCACATTGGGATTTTGAATCGAATTTTTCAGCCTTTGCTTAACCAGTAGCACATCCTCTGGGTGAATAAATGTCAAAGCATTTTTGCCTATGAGTCCATCGGGTGCGTATCCTAGAATCCGATTGACAGAGGGACTCACATAAGTCACTTGACCGCTGGCGTTAACAATGATGATGATGTCGGTCGCATTTTCGATCAGCGCTCGAAATCGTTGCTCGCTCTCTTGTGAAGCGGCGATTAATCTGGTTTTTTCCGCCTCAGACTGCCGCTTTTGGTCGCGCATTTGTTTGGCTTGTAGGGCTTGCGCTACTGCCGATCCTAGCCGCATCAGACGGTCTTTCAGTAGATAATCCGCTGCCCCTTGCTTCATGCACTCCACTACCACTTCTTCGCTCACCGTACCCGTGATAACGATGAATGGAATATCTAAGCCGCGCTCTTGCAAAAGTTGCAGCGCTCTGAGGGCGTCAAACTGAGGCAAGCTATAGTCAGCCAAAATTAGCTCGATACCGGGATGCAGTTGGGCGAGGTAGTCGGCTTCTGTCTCTACACGCTGCCAGTCGGGTTTAAAGCCAGCCAAACGTAGTTCGTGCAAAGTTAATTCAGCATCAGCCAGGGAATCCTCAAGCAGTAAAATCTGGAGCGGAGCGGACATGATGACCTTCTTGTAAGCAAGGGAATTGAGCCGTGGGCGGGGTTACACCACTGTTCGCTTTTAGAGAGCGTGCAGTCTGAATTATGAGGTGTTGAGCGTAAATTTAATTGCGGTTCTTAGGATTTTTAGCCTGAAGAATGCTAGCTGCTAGCGGCTTGGCAGCTGGTTTAATAGCAGCCAGTACAACCCTAATTGCTGCACTGCTTCGGTAAACTGTTCAAAATCCACTGGCTTCACGATATAACTGTTGACGCCCAACTGGTAACTCTCCAAGATGTCGCGTTCTTCGTTCGACGAGGTGAGAATGACGACTGGAATCATGCGGGTTTGGGGGTCAGATTTGAGGCGATGCAAGACTTCCAAGCCGTCTACTCTGGGGAGTTTGAGATCGAGCAGAATGACTTTGGGATAGTTTTCTGGGTAGCGATCGCGATAGGCACCTGTCCGGAAAATGTAGTCTAAGGCTTCCGCACCGTCGCGGGCAACTTGAATGCGATCTCCAAGGTTGTGCTTTCGCAAAGCATAAAGTGCTAATTCTAGGTCGTTGGGATTGTCTTCGACCAGCAAACATTCTGCTGAGCGCTCACTCATGAATATTTCCCCCTGCCAGGGTAAAGTAAAATGTTGTGCCTTGGTTGACGACTGATTCAGCCCAAATCCGTCCGCCGTGGCGATGGATGATGCGCTGCACAATTGCGAGTCCGACTCCGGTTCCTTCGTAATCTTCAGCACGATGCAGCCGTTGGAAAACGCCAAAGAGTTTATGGGCGTATCGCATATCAAAACCTGCGCCGTTGTCTTTGACGAAATAAACGACCGTGGTTGAAAAGTCATTTGTCCCTAGTTCTGGGCCATTTGTGAATGACTGATGAAGATAGCCAATTTCAATCCGGGCGACTTCCCGACCGCGCGTGAATTTTAGGGCGTTTGTCAGCAAGTTGACAACCACCTGCTTAAGTAAAGCAGGATCGCCTTCGCAGGTGGGTAAATTGCCGATAATTATTTCAAATTGCCGATTTTGCTGTTCATGCCATAAGTCTGCCAGTGCTTGGCGTACCAAATCAGCGATCGCTACAGTTTGTTTCCTCAGGGGCTGGCGCGAAAGGCGCGAAAATGTCAGCAAGTCATCAATCAGTTGACCCATTTGTTGGGCATTATCCCGCACCAGTTTCTGGTAGCGTTGGGCTTCCGGATCGAGTTGTTCTAGATATTCTTCCAGCAAAATCCGCGAAAATCCGTTGATAGCACGCAAAGGCGATCGCAAGTCGTGAGAGATGGAATAACAGAAAGCTTCTAACTCTTGATTTGCGGCTTCCAGTTGCGCGGTTCGTTTGATGACTCGTTGTTCAAGTTCCGCATTTAACTGGCGAATTGCTTCCTCTGCCTGGACTTTTTCTGTAATGTCGGTGCAGGTGCCGATCCACTCTCGCACCTCACGGTCTTTTGATAATACTGGAACCCCACGGACATTGAAGTAGCGGTAAATACCATCAGCACGCCGCAGCCGAAACTCAGTGTCATAGAGGCTTTTCGTTTGGATAGCGTTAGACCACTGCTCGGCAATGCGATCGCGATCGCCTGGATGAACGGCATCTAGCCAGCGCCAGCCTAGTATTTCTGCCTCGCTTTGACCCGTATAAACTCTCCAATCCGGTTGATTGGTCACAACCTCACCTTGGGGGTTGCAAGTCCAAACCATCTGCGAGGTGGCGCGTGCCAAAGAACGATATCGTTCCTCACTCTGCCGCAACGCCTCCTCAGCCGCTTTCCGTTCGGTGATGTTGCTGACTAAGGCAATAAATCCTTTGACTTCACCGTGTTCTCCAAAATGTGGCAGATAAGTGGCATTGACCCAACGCATCCCTCCATATTCATAGGGTATAGGGCTTTCGTAGGTTACTTCCTGCCCGGACAATGCTGCCTCGACATACGGCTGAATTACCTGATAAGCCAAGTCCCCTAAAATTTTTCTAATGGGCTGTCCGGTGACTTCCGCCTGAGATTTGCCGAACCATTGTTGGTAAGCCTGATTGCTAAAGCGATAGCACTGTTCCGAATCAACATAAGCAATCAGCACCGGCAAAGCATCTGTAATCAGGCGCAGTTGCTCTTCACTCTGTTGCAATGCTGCCTCTGCTTGCTGGCGTTCCAGAGCAATCCCCGCCATTTGGGTAGCAATCTCGGTCAGATATAACTCATCCCGATTCGGTCGCCTCGCTTCGGGGTGATACATTACAAAAACGCCCAATACCTTACCGTTACTAGAAAAAATAGGCGTAGACCAACAGCTTTGTAGTTGATGGCTTAATGCCAAATCTCGGAAATCCGCCCAAAGGCGATCGCTCTCAATATCTGAGACAATCACGGGTTTACCGAAATACGCTGCCTTACTACAGCAACCAAAACCAGGACCAATCGCGATACCATCAATCGCCTGAGTGTAGCTTTCGGGAAGGCTAGGAGCGACTCCATGTCGTAACTTGTTCTCTTTTTCGTCAACTAGCAGAAGCGAACAAAAGCCCTCACCGGATTGGGTCTCGATAAACCGAGCCAAAACATCCAGAACATCACCCAGTGCTGCGCCGGTGGCAATCATTTCGAGTACCTGTTTTTGCCCTGCGATCAGCGCCTCAGCTTGCTTGCGTAGCGTAGCGTGCCGCAGGCTTTCGCTGATGTCTATCATCGCGCCGATCATCCGCACTGGATTCCCCTTATCGTCATGGACGATAAATCCCCGATCGCTCGCTAAGGCATAAGAGTTATCGGCGCGACGGTAGCGGTATTCATCCGACCAGATTTGTCTTCCACTGTCAATTGCAGCATGAATCCCACTGACAACCCGCTCTCTGTCTTCTGGATGGATATTTTCGCACCACCAACTGGCATCAAAACCCACTTCGGTTTCCGCATAGCCGAAGAGTTTTTGCAGGGATTCGTTCCACTCTACGCGGTTTGTCAGCAAATCCCAGTCCCAGATTGCATCGTTGCTGGCTTTAGCGACGAGGCGGTAACGGGTTTCGCTTTCCCGCAGCGCTTCCAGAGCGCGATTGCGTAGCGTAGCGTGCCGCAGGCTTTCGCTAATATTGGCGAGGATGCCAATGCTGCCGATAATCTTGCCATTGACATCTTGCAGCAGGGCTGTCCAGAGGCTAACGTCAATCAAGGTGCCGTCTTTCTTTTGGCTGCAAAATTCCCTGCTACCGCTACCATGATGTCCCTCGCCCTGCAAGTCAGCCTGAAGCAAGGCATGAAACGCTTCCTGTTGATCCGGGGGGAAAATCGGCAACGGATAGCCGACAACTTCTGCCGATTTCCAGTCAAAAAGACGCTCAGCCTCTGGATTCCACAGGGTGACGTTCCGATTAACATCGAGCGTTACGATCGCTAACGGTGAAGTTTCAATCAGCGCTTGCAGCGTTTGATGTGTGGTTAACAGGGCTTCTTGTGCCTGTTTTTGCTCCGTAATGTCGCTCAGGGTGCCGGACGTACCGATAATTGTCCCGTCGGGAGCCAATGTTAATTTGGCGTGTCCTTCCAGCCAGCGATAGTCGCCGTTTGCACTCAGATATCTCGCCTGATACCGATAAAATTCTTGCTGGCGTTCAATGAGGGAGCGAAATTCTTCGCGGTGTTGTGGGCGATCGCTTGGATGAACAAAATCGATTAAATTCTTACCGATACTTTCTTCGAGGGCGAAGCCGGTAATTTCTTTCCAGGCGGGATTGAGAAATGTCCAATATCCAGCTTCATCAGTCTGGAATAGCACCTGTGGCAGGCTGTTCACCAAGGAGCGATATTTTTCCTCTTGCTCTTGCAAGGAGGTTTCTGCCGACTGGCGATCGCGCTCAGAACGTTCTAGCGACGCCGCCATCGTGTCAAAAGCACCCGCCAATTCCCTGACTCCGAAACCGTGAGTCACCCCGCTACGAACGCTCAAATCGCCTTCTGAGAGCTGCTGCATTGCCTTCAGGAGCGCCTTCACCCGACGCAACATCAACACCTCGCTACCCACCCAAGTGGCAGCGATCGCTAACACGGCGACTAATCCCATGCCTGCTAGGTTGCGGTACAACTGCCGATCGGCAGCAGTAAAGGCGACGGTTTTGGGGATGCCCACTGACACGTAGAGGTTGCAGCGATCGCCCTGATTCCTACAAGTGCCCTCCAAGGGCGCGATCGCATACAAGCTCGTTACACCATCCACGCCGGAAGCCTCCACCATGCCAGCCCTTTTTTGCGTCAGCATCGTTTTAACCAAAGGTGCTTCCGGTGCGGCTTGCCCGACCCAGGTTCCGGGGTTAGGATAGCGAGCTAAAATTATCCCTTTGCTGCCAATCAAGCGCTCTTGGTTAGCGGTAGCCACCCTAGCCATCTGTAGCACCTCTGCCTGAATTTGAGTTGTTTGGTGTCGGCGTTCCTCAAAGTTTGTGTACATCAACGCCAATACCAGGACAACAACCAGCAGTACTAGGTAGGTGAGGTGCGATCGCAGTGAAACTGCGTATGTTTTTGCTTTTCGCAAACCCGGTTCAACAGAGTTCGGTAATTTTGATTGCGATCGCTTACGCCAGCCCATTCTTCAACAATTTCCTTTTATGCAGGAGCAAGGCTATACCCCAGTGAATGGCTGCCGCTTCGCTAAGGGCTTTTTAAAGAGTGGGGTGCGATGAAACCTAATATAGCAATCCTATTTTAGTTGTGAGATGCTAGTGTTTCAGCTATCCAACTTTTTTAAAAAAGTCGGGCATCTCGCTTCACAAATTATTTAGGACAACACTATATCAAGCTCAAAAAGCGATTCAAGCAATATTCTTTAGAAAAAAAAGCGATTGAGGCAAAGGAACCGAGAAAAGTAATATTTTCACAAGTCTGGGAAGGTGCTATCTTCCCATTCAATCCTTATTTTTGCCTTCTGGTAATCTGTATAGCACTAACCGGCGAATTAAGGGTTCTTTACTATGGCGTTGCCGCAATAAAATAACTTTTACTAATAGCTTCCATGCAGCAAAGGAAAATATAGCGGGAAATACTATTTGAGACGCGATCGCTAATTTTCCTTGCCGAATCGCTAAAAATCCTGCACGCAGTTTGAAATAAGCTTGCCACTCTTGAAGGTTGGAAATAGTAGATTGGTGTTTTTCACTAACTAAAGCATAGATTTTTTCCATCACTAGAATATTTCTATCTAGTAAATGATTTTGGTTCTGGAGCTTTTTGTTAAGAGATTGATGAAAATCCGTTATCCCAAAAAGCTTCCATCCAACTAGCGAAACGACACCATTTCCAGCCATTTTGATAGCGCTAAAAAATTCTCCTTGCTTGAAAGCAATCCGGCTACAGCGGAATTTCAGAGAAATGCGTAATTCTTGAAGTTGTGCTGTTTTAGGCCGATTTTTTGGAACAATAGAGTTATGAATAGATTCCGAATAAGGAATCGATTTAGACAGCGAGTCATCGGTATCAGCTTGCTTTTGAGGCAAGAATAATTGCTGAGGATGCGATAGATTGTTAATTGCTAAAAGCTTCCATGCACTCAGTGAAAAAACTGCGGGAAATGCCATTTTGATTGCACTCAAGATTTTTCCTTGCTTAAGTGCCACCAGACTCCAATGTAGTTTAAGATAATCTTGAATATTTTTAATGGGGGGAGTTTTAGAACGGTGAGTTTCACTCACCAAAGCATAAATTTTCTCCTTCATTAAAATATTAGTATCCATCCTAATTTTAAGAGGAAATTTTTGATTATAAGCTCCAGGCCAAATTGTGCGATAAGCAAGGCACTGATTTACAAAAACAGCATCTCCAAACTGGGCAATTTTGATCCAAGAATCAATGTCATCAAAGTTCGCATCTAAGCTAGAATCCCAGCCGCCGGATTTCAGAAAAGCCCAACGAGCGAAGACAACTTGAATGGGAGTGCCAAAAGGGATAAGTTCTAGTAGCATCCCAAAATGAAGGTCTTCTTGGGGAATAGAGAAAGCTTTGCCGGGACCAATTTGTCGGGTTCTGTAAAGTTCGACCTCGTTGACATCAACCTGCGCCGCCTGACAAGAGGCAATGACAGCGTTTGGACACAGCGCGATCGCCCGATTCATTTCCTCTAGAAAATTCGGTGCTAAATAGTCATCATCATCAACCGGCTTAATCCACTCGCCTTTAGCAAGCTGCACTCCAGCGTTCATCGTCGCCGAGTGACCCAGGTTAATCTGATTGCGGTGATAAACGAGGCGTTCGTCACCTTTGGCACGAAGCGCTGCCACTAAACCGCTTACATAGGCTTGGGTGCCATCCGAGGAGCAGTCATCCGCAACAATGACTTCACAGGAGAATGTTTGGGCAAGAGAAGTGTCAATTGCCCGTTTTAGCAAGGAAAGGCGATTATAAGTCGTAATAACGATGCTGAATTTCATCCCAGCTCCGCTTGGGATACTTCAGCCAAAGGTATCCTATCTTGATGCAAAAGAGAAGGTGGAGATTACTAGGTTTGCAAAGATTTATAGTACAGCGGTCAGCGAATTTTAGCTTTTAGAGGAGCGATCGCTCCTCCATAACCGCTTTAAAATCCAAAATTGGCTGACTAGATATCTAGTGGCTGGGCGCAAAGCAGTGGGACGTAAAGTTGCCATGCAACCCATAAGGGATATGATGCTTCAAGTGCAATCGCGCCACCGGGCCTCGATCGACGTGGGCGGCATCTAAAATAACGACATCAGAGCGGTGGTGAGTAGAGTCGTAAACTAACGTCAGCACCCAACCCTCATCTTCACGGGTAGCACCCGGACGAGGGACAAAGATCGGTTCGCTAACATAGCCTTGGGGTGCTGCACTCCAGAGTTGGCGACAATCTGATTCTAAATCCACCTTGAGGATAGCTTGGAGAGGCGCATTGCCTTGGGCAGCATGAGCTGCACCCAGATATAGATACTGATAAGGGCGTCCGACTCGTTCGGGATGAACGAAGGGAAACTCGCAGCAACGGCTTTCTAAAAGCCTCCGCCGTACCGTTTTATCTTTATCCTTTAAATTAAACTGGAACCGCCACATTTGTCCGGGGGATAGTGCCTGAAAGTCTACCTCCCGATAGTCTGATTCCGGCTCAACCTCTGGGAAAGACTCATAGCAAATTGAGTCAATACAAATTTCGTCCCCTTGCTCAAAGGCATTGGCATGGTGGAAGACAAAACCCGACTGAGTTTCAAAAATTTGCATTTTTTCCCCTGGTTGGGGGTTGCGGGGAATCACCACAATCCGAGTGAGTTGCTCCGGCTGGAACTTGACACACTCACCAGCACCCCGAAATCCCAGCAGGAAAGGCACCGGGTTGAAGGAAACCGGATTTTGGAAGAAGATGCAGTAATTGGGCGTAATCGCAAAATCGTGAATGAAGGCGAAGCCAGGAACGCTGTGAGAGTTCTGCTGCACAACTTTGCCAGCCGCGTCTAATTCATAGATGATGATGGTGCTGGAAAGACCCGGTTTAATGGCAAAGTTCACCAGGCAAGGGGCACCAGCCTGGCGATCGCATCTAGGATCAATGCGAGGATGGGCGGCAAAGGCGTCACCATTTTGCAAAACCCCGTCCAAATATTCTTTCCCCAGGGTTTCCAAGGTGTTGGGGTCTAAAAGATGAGGTTCGGCAGCTTCCCAAAGCGCCAGGAGTTTGCCCCCCCAGTAAATGACGTTGGTGTTGGCAATATTTTTGAGTTTCACATCAAAAGCATTGGCTAGCCAACCACCGGGCTTCTGGGTGCCAAAGACGCCGCGATAGAGAATTTTACCGGCTTTCTGTTCTTCCACATAGCCCTGTGTGCGGACAAAGCGATTGCGAAAGTGGGCGCGACCTTCTGAAAAGGCGATCTTGGCAATCATGCCATCTCCATCAAATGGGTGATGGATGCGTTGACCCTTGACATCTAGCAACCCGGGGCCATTCCGAAACAGCGTTCCTTCTAGTTCTGCGGGAATCTCCCCTTCAATGTCATCAATCCAATAATCGAATTCTTGCGGCAAAGATTCATAGCCCTTTTGCCACTTTTTAATGTGGTAGGGAAGTTGATCGGGCACCTCTGTGGGCACCGGAAAGCGTTCTGGTGTGGGTATTTGCATATTAAACGATTCGGCTTAGAAAAACTCGTGACGCGATCGTGAACTAGGACAGACGTGTTAGCGCCGCTGCACGTTAAGTCGCACGGATGAATGATTTGTCGGATGGGATAGCGATCGCTACCCTATGCAGGTGTTGGGTTTCCTGGCGTCCCAACCGACGAAAATCTTCAATTTAATTGCATCCGCCTAGTGAGTGCAGCAGCTTTCTGATTCTCGTTTCCAGTCTGAAACGGGAAGCGGAATCAGCACTGCCTACTCTCGATCCTTCCTCTTTTAGTCGGCGGGTTCTTCTACTGTGGGGATGAGTTCTGGAAGAAAGTCAGGAACAAAAGACCGTTCCCGATGCTGAATGGGGGCTGACTGAATATGTATGGCTGATGACGGTTGCAAGCTTGGCATCTCGCCAGATGGCTCGGTTTCCGGTTTGCCTGCGGGTAGCCAACCAATCAGTGGCAGCGGCAAAAGGGTTGATAGATTCGTAATCACGACCAACTGCCAGAGATGGTCAAAATTCCTTTCGGTGATGCCCAGCCAATAGGTGAGGACGGCTCCCAGTTCGTGGGACAATAACCCTGCCATATTTGTCACCGACATCAGCAGCGCAAACAAGGTTGCTTCTACTCCAGGCGGACATAGCCGCGCCGCGAGTACCAACAAGGGCATATAGGCAATCTGTCCCATAACGGTCAGAATCAGACTGTCTCCCAGGCTGAACCAGCGATCGTCGATGCCTAAAGAGCGGTTGGTATGAGTCACCAGCAGCAGCGTGGTCATTCCAAGTGCCGCTGCGATGATCGTTGTCCAGGTGAAAATGGTGCGAAAGGGGACGGCTTTGAGAAATCGTTGAAAAATTGCAATTCCGAGCAGGGAGGCGAGACTGGTGACGAGACGTACCCGTCCCAAAAATTCTGGCTCAAACCCTAGTTCGTTGGTAGTGAAGTAGAAAAAGGCACTATCTGCGGTCGGTGTGGCTTGCAAAAGGAACAGAAAGGCGGTTGGTAGCCAGATTGATTTTTGGCTAACCGCTTTTCCCAGTTGTTTGATCTGGTTGGCAACGGTGGAGACATCCGGGCGATCGCTAATTGGCTCTTCTGCAATTAACCAAGCAACCGCTGACACAATTAAGGGGAAACCAGCGGTAATGGCAAAAATAGTATGGCTCCCGAAGTGTTGCAAAAGGAAACCGCTAAAATACGCAGTTACCAAGCCTCCCAGCGATGAGGCACCCCAGGAGAGGGATTGCAGGGAACCGGCATCACTCTGAGACTCTGCCCTGGCTCGTTCTACCACCAGCGAGTCTACAATTACATCGCTAACCGCTACCGAGAGGGACGAAAGCGCGATCGCCACTGTCGCCGCCCAAGCTGTATGCACAATCGTTGCCAGACTAAACCAGGAAATCGCTCCCAATAGTCCAGATAAAATCAGATAGGGTCGCCGCCGGTAGCCAAACACCGGTAGACCATCTGACAGAAAACCAAATAACGGCTTTACCACCCAAGGAATGGCAGCAATGCCCATCAAAGCCGAAACTTGAGCCGGACTTAGCGACAGTTCATCTTTGAGAAAAAAGCTGACTGCTAGACGCGCTAAACCCAAGATTCCCTGCACCAAATAGACCGTTAGAATGGCGCATAACTCAGGAGTCGGCTCATGACCAAAGAACACCTTTTTGATCGCGGAGTTCTTGATTTCGGACATACCAGAGGGGGAAAACTGCATTGATAACTTTTTTTAAGAAATATCAACATTCACCCTATGATAACCTCCCACTTTGGATGTGTTGTCTGTCCAAAGCCGGGATGATGCAGTGGTTGGTAGCCCTTAATTCCTTCCTCTCAAGAGAGTACAGATTAGGCAGGATAGGAACTTCAGAGGCTTCTGGGGAGAATGTGGAAATAACTGCATTCGGTAATCTTGTTGTGGGAAAGAAGTCGTCTATAAACATTGACTTATATAGGGTTGGCGATATTTGTCAGTTGCTTTCCCCTCTCGATCGAACCTATTTCTAGAAATTAGCGATTTTTTCTTTTTCCATGATTCCTGACTGTTTACTAAGAATGAGGGGTGTAGCCCATCATTATCTAAATGCCATAATGTGGTAATGCCAAATCAGCAGTCGGTAAATTTACCAGTTTTCAATTCCCGAAATTAGCCCAAAAGCTACAGTAGAAAATGCTATGGCTCTGTCTTTGCCTCTGTTTCTCCCCATGTTAGCTGCGCTAAGGCTAGGGCGATGATGAAAGGCTTTTTTAAGTCCCAAACATCCACGCTATTAGATCTAAGCGATCGCCTCAAGATTGCGTTGTCGGAATTCACGGGTGTGCGAGTGGTAGCGATCGCTAGTCTTGTTGTGAGCGGGTTCGTTTTAGGAGTGCGTCATTTGGGCGGTCTACAACCTCTAGAACTCGTCGCTTTAGACCAACTGGTGCGGTTACATTCCGATCCAGGTCCCGACCCTCGGCTCTTAGTTGTGGGCATTACAGAAGGCGACATTCGCACTCAGAAACAATGGCCTTTATCCGACCGGACAATGGCGCAGCTATTGGCAAAGTTGCAATCATTGCAGCCTCAAGTAATTGGCTTAGATGTGTATCGGGAAATCCCGCAACAACCAGGAAATGCCGAACTTAAGGTGCAACTCCGGGAAAAAAATATCTTTGCCATTAAGAAATTTGGCGATACGGAGCTGGAACTGGTGTCGCCGCCGCCGGGCTTTCCAGAGGATCGAGTTGGTTTTAACGATTTGCTGCTCGATCCGGATGGCGTTGTCCGTCGCAATCTATTGTTTGTCTCGGATGATACAAGCACTTATTTCTCGTTTTCCCTACGGCTAGCGATCGCTTACTTAGAAAGTGTAGGCATCACACCAGAGTCCAGCCAACAAAATCCCGATTATATTCAACTGGCAAAAGCGGTATTTGTCCCGCTCCAACAAAACTCTGGCGGGTATCACAACATCGATCCGCGGGGATACCAAGTTCTGCTAAGTTACCGATCCTCAAACGTGGCGCGGCAAGTTACGCTCACCCAAGTATTAAAGGGACAGATTGACCCGAACTGGGTGAAAAACAAGATTGTGCTGATTGGCACAACGGCACCCAGCGCCAAAGATACTTTCTCAACCCCCTACAGCCCAGCCGAGAAGGAAACCGCCAAGATGCCCGGCGTCTTGGTTCATGCCCAGATGGTCAGCCAATTCCTTGACGCTGCCACGGGGGAGCGTCCCCTATTTTGGTTCTGGGATGAACGGATAGAGGTGTTATGGATTGTCGGATGGACGCTGCTGGGAGCGATCGCGGCTTGGTGGTTGCGGCATCCCGTTGTCTTAATTTTGGGCTGCGGCGTTGGGTTGGGGGTTTTGTTGGGCACCTGCTTCTATCTGTTTACTCTGCAAGGATGGGTGCCTCTGTCGGCTCCCGTACTGGGATTTATCCTCACCAGCGGGGTAGTTATCACCTACCGCTCTTATGATGCACAGCAGCAGCAACAAATTATCATGAAGCTTTTGGGACAGAATACTTCACCGGAAGTTGCCAAAGCTCTCTGGAAAGGACGCGATCGCTTGATCAAATCTGGGAAATTACCAGGAATTAAGCTAATCGCAACCATGATGTTTGCAGATATCAAAGATTTCAGTACCATTGCCGAACAAATGCCTCCGGAAGCTTTGCTGGAATGGTTAAATGAAATGCTGGATGTCGTCACCCACGAAATCATCGGCCATGAAGGCATTATCAACAAGTTTACCGGGGATGGCTTCATGGCTGTGTTTGGCGTGCCGATGGATCGCATCCACAAGGAGGAAGTCGCTCTTGATGCCCAGCGCTCGATAGAATGCGCTCTAGCAATCGGCGAAATTCTGGAGGAATTGAACCAAAACTGGAAAACTCGTGGCTTGCCAGTCATCCAGATGCGAATTGGAATTTTTACGGGTCCCGTCGTCGTTGGCAGTTTAGGAGGCAAAGACCGCCTAGAATATGGCGTCATTGGGGACAGCGTTAATACTGCCGCTCGCTTGGAAAGTTGCGAGAAACACCGCCAACCAAGCAACTGCCGCGTCCTGATCGGCAAGGAAACCCTGGTTCATCTTGATAACCAGTTTCTGGTTGAATCTTGGGGACCATTGCCACTGAAGGGCAAACAGCAAATGGTTGATGTCTATCTTGTGGTGGGGCGTCAAAGGGCAAGAGCGTCAGAAGTTTGATGACTAGCAAATTTTCTAAGATACAGCGAGTGTAGATGCTCCTTTGACGTGTTCCGATTAATTAGGTTACAAAAATTAATGAATATTTTTTGCGCTTATTAAAGCAGTGTCATAAATCGTTAAAAATTAACGTCACTATCAGAAGTATGCTGAATGATGAAAAACTCACTTCCCAGATAAATCGGTTACTGTTGTTAGCAGTTATCACACTTTCATCAACATCTACTTCCCGATTCATTGGGTCAGAAAGCAATAAAAACAGAGCGATTTTTTCTGATAAAGAGGCATTTCGATGATTGAAAAAATTTTGTTAGCAGACTCTGGAACTGGACATTCTGAAGAGATGCTCAAGGCTTTGATAGAACTGCCTTCGATCCAACGGGCAGCGGTCACTATCTTGCACGTCGTTCCTTCTCAAATTACCACTGAGTCCATGACTTCAAAGTGGGAAGAGGGAGGCAGGATTCTCGCTACAGCCATCCAGACTCTGAACCTAGACCCAAATCACGTTAACACCATGCTGAGGCAGGGCGATCCGAAGGATACGGTTTGCCAGGTAGCAGAAGAAATAAATGCTGATTTGATCATTATGGGTTCGCGGGGGTTGAAGCGCCTGGAATCCATTTTAGAAAATTCGGTCAGCCAATATGTTTTCCAATTGTCTTCCCGCCCAATGTTGTTGGTGAAAGACGATATTTACGTCAAGAAAATCAACCGCATCATGGTTGCAATGGACGGCTCAGAATCGGCACAACAATGCTTAAATCTGGCTTTGTTTCTGTTGCGAGATAAAAAGGGTGGGCAGTTGGTTCTGGTTCACGTCAACAAAGCTCGGACAGGTTTTGAAGAAGCCGCTAACGCTGAAAAAGATCCTGTACTTGCTCCTGCGATCGCTGCCGCTAAAAAACAAGGCATCTCTTATAAGTGTGTCACCGGAAATGGGAAGGCAGGCCCAGAAATCTGTCGTTTGGCAGAGGAATCAAATGTTGATTTGTTAATGCTGGGTTCTCCCGATCGCCGTCCTTCGATTGCCAAAGGTTTACCAGATTTGGATCGCTTGCTGGGAACCTCGCTATCCGACTACGTGCGAGTCTATGCAAATTGTCCCGTTCTCTTAGGACGCACAGCGACTACCTAAGAAACGCCAAACCTAAGCCAAGCCTAACCATAAAAAAATTCCCCTCGCCAGAAGGACATGGCAAGAGCCTTGTCCGTACTACAGCGGGGGGATTTTGTTCGATACAGATGATTAAGGATTCTTGTTGCTTTCGCGGCTAGCAGTTTGGATGTACAGAATCAACAAGAAAACTGTGGGAACCAGCACAAACAGGATGCTGGCGACAAAACCAAGATCGTTAACTTGCATTGAACCCAGCCTCTAATTAACTTTAAAGCACCACCCTTAAGCATATCATCCGGTGTCTGTCTTGAGGAGAGTGCGATCCCAAGAAGCCAAAATAGCGATCGCATTTTCCCATGCAAGCGCGATCGCTCTCCTGGAGCAGACATTGAGGCGATCGCGCTCTCACCAATATAAAAAGCGAACCGACAGGTCGGCCCTTCGCGATCGCGCTTTATTCTTAAAGGAAAGAGAAAAGCGATCGCATATTTTACGCAACAACCTTACTCAGACTCGTCACCCAAATAAGCTTGGCGACTGTGCCGAACATGAAGAACGGCTACGACATCTTGTTCGACCACAAATAGAATGGGATATTTCCTTGGTTTTCCGACCCACAATTGCCGAATTTCACGACCAATCATCGGCGCTTCTGGTGCTGCTGTGCATCGGTTGGGTAAAGTTCTGAAACGATGCGATGCGATCTCAAGATGTTCCCTTATTTTTAGGTACGACTTTTTAGGTACGACTGGGTATGCTCACATCTAACCGGGAAGATTCCAATTTATCAAAAGATCAACCAAGAATTTCTCAAGCTAGTGCCGCTAGGAGGATAGTTCTAGGCAGTAGAGCGAGAAAACTTAAACGCAGAGGATGCAAAGGAATCGCAGAGTCCGGCAGAGAATTTATCATTGCCTTTGCGTAACTTTGCGAAATCCTTGCGATCTTTGCGTTAATAAACCTTCAATTTTTTATCGCGGCTTTGTTTTCACACTTGTTGGGCCATTTACAAGAGTTTGACAAGCTAAGCGATAGGTTTCTGGCTTTTTCTTCAGTTTGCGATTTTCCACCTCAGTGCGAGGCGAAAGATTTTCCATACCTTCCACAATTTCCACAATGCAGGTACCGCATTGACCGTAGCCCCCGCAGTTCATCATCTTTCCCCTAAAGGTATAGATATCAATGCCGTTCTGGAGGGCTTTTTCTCTTAAGTTAGCCCCATCCGCTGCGATCGCTTCTTGATTTTCATTGACAAATGTAATATTAGCCATCCGCCTTTTAACTCACCTCGCTTCTATTAACAAATCTTAAGAAATTATACAAATTTAGCAAAGCCCATCTCTACTGAAATGCCAGTGGTGTTTTGAGACACCGTAGGATCGATTTACTTTGATCACCCTATTGGGGCTGATCGAAAAGTTGACTATCTGGGAGATTGCTGATCGCCCGTTCGAGAGCTGCCAGAGAGCGATTGTAATCCAGAACCGCTGTAAGACGGTTTACTCTAGCACGAGTTAGCTCGGTTTGAGCGCTAATGACATCTGTCTGGGTACCAACGCCAGATCTAAATCGTAACTCTGCCAGACGCAAGCTTTCTTCTGCCTGGGTAACGGCAAAAAAGGCAGTTTGAATATTCTCGGCATTCGACCTTAAGTTGAAATAAGCTTGTTCCACCTCCAAGCGAATTTGGTTGCGCTGGTCGGCAAATTGAGTTTCAGCGATCGCTATGTTCGTTTCTTCCTGACTGGCTCTCGCTCTGGCGGCTCCCCCATCGTAAAAATCCCATCGGAATTGCGCCCCCAGGGTTAAACCATCGGCTGGCCCGATATCGTCATTTAATACCCCTAAAACGCTGTAGTTGGCAACGAGGTTGACTTGCGGTCTGGTTGCCGCCAGGGCAATGCGCCTTTGCTCTTGGCTGATGTTCCGTCGAGCCAAGAGCTGTTCTAGCTCGGCGCGATTCTTCACGGCGAGGATAATACTCTGTTCTAGTGTTAGATTCCATTCACCAGCGACCTCAATTTCATCTGCTGCCGCCACCTCAACGGTTTCCCCTAGACTCAACAGCCTCGTTAATTGCCTGCGGGCAATGCTCTGCTGACTCCGGCTGCGAGTGAGATCCTGCACGGCATTTGCCAGCTGCACCTGCGCCCGCAGTACGTCAAATCGCGTTCCAAGTCCAGCTTGTTCTAGCAATTGAGCATCCCGGAGACTCCTGGCGGCATCTGTCACTGCTGCTTGGGAAATCTCAGTTTGGGAATCGGCTTCTTGCAGATCGTAGTAAGCATTGCTGACATCCAGGCGTAGTTGCTCGGACTGGCGTTCTACTTCTAACTGATCGAATCGCAGCTGTTCTTCTGCCGCCCGGATACGTGCCCCGCGCCGCCCGGAGGTGTAGAGTTCGTAACTCACTTGCAGGCCGGTGTCAAAGGATGTCGAAACAGTATTATCGTCGTCATTCCCCAAGAATGGGTTTAATGGCGATGACTGTTGTCGCCGATTTTGTAGCTCAGCATTCGGGGAATCTGACCTAGTAAAATTTGATTCTACGCCGATTGTTGGAAACTCAGCCGCCCGAAATTCTCGCACGGATGCCCGCGATCGCTCTAGGGTAAGAATTGCCACTTGTAAATCCCGATTGTTGCGCCGTGCCAGCTCCAGAGCTTGTTGTAGGGTAATTCGTTGGAAGTTTTGAATTTGCACTTCCTCAGATCTGGTCGGAAATTGTAGGGGATTAGCGCTGGGGTTGAGATATTCAGGGGGTAGGCTTTCCAGCGTGGTGGGTGCTTGTGGCGATTGTGCTGGAGCCGACTGGGAAACGTCTGTCTTGCCTCCCGTTGCATTTGGAGGGCTAGCTCCATCTCGGCTAACGGCTTCCTTTAGCGTCTGGGAAGAGATTGCGGGAAGCGCTGGGGTAGGGGCAACCGACGGGGTTCCCTTACTTTCAGCGGAAGTAGGATTTGGCTGAGTAAGCGGAGGCTTTTCTTGTGCAACACTGACTTTTGCACAGCTCATGGCGATCGCTGCACTCGCACCCACAGCCATGAAACCAGTTCCTACCCAGTGAAACGGATGACTAGAATTTGGCATAAGTTTTTGAATTTGGTCTGCGCTGTTAGAAAAACTTCTTTTCTTTAGCTCAAGCACCTTAAGAAGGATACTGGGTTGCGAATGTGCTTGGCAAACGAATTTTTGTGAATTGGGGCAAGAACCTGAAAATGCAGAACCCTAAGCCTGATATTGGTGCATTCTGCCAGAAATAATTGATTTCCTTAGCCCTAAAGCAGATAGCCCCTGTATTTCCCTTGACATGGCTTTGCCATTATTTGATTGCAGTATTCGATGTCTCTCAAGTGGCGATGATTCCCGCCTCTACCTGGCTTTGCCCCGAACTTCCCAGAGGGGGTTCGCTTCGTTCAGACGCCAGTCGTTCGTTCAACCATTCGATTTCGCTTTGAATCACTGCTTTACATCTGTGCCAAACTTCTGCCTGGTAAGGTTCTGCTGGCAGCGATTCTCTTTCTTGGCTTTCCAGGCGCAGCCGACAAACCATCAAGCGATGCTCCAGCAACTTAATCCGTTTGGCAGGTTCTAAGTGACCAAAAAAGAAAAACTTGATCGTGAAGCGAGAGCGAGCATTCACCCAGCTTTCATGGGGATATTCCATCATTTTGTGCATCCATCGCTCGCGCCCTCGATCCGTAATGCTGTAAATCTTGCGGAGCGAACCTGCGTCTCCTTCCTCCTCTACCAGCACTGATATTGCACCCCGTTCTTCCAGGCGCTTCAAGAGTGGATAAATAGCTCCATAGTTGACGCTGATACAACCACTCATGAACAGCTCTAGTTGCTGTTTTAAGCGGTAGCCATGTAGCGGTTCGCGTTGTAGTAGACCTAAAGTAGCTAATTCCAGCATTTATATCAAACTGATACAATTAATTGTTGCATTTGATTTTAATATATGTAGATATTATCTTGCTGTCTCTCTTTCGCAATCATCCGGCTGAGGTGGGGTGGCGATGAGCGCAAGCCGATTAAGAAAACTATATAAGCCAATCGCGACGTTGTTAAAAGTCGTTTAAGTACCGCTTTGTAAGCGTAGAGCGGTTTGCTATCAAACTTAAGTAAAAGGAGAGGAAACGACAATGCCCGATCCTGATTCCCCGTCTCCAGTTCCAATTGACGCAGAACCGTCTGCGATCGCAGACGATCGTCAGGCTCTAGAAAACGATGAGTCTGCGTATCAACCAAGGAAAAGACAGCGTTGGTCTGTGGCGCTGGGAATTATCCTTTTAATTGTCGGTGCAGGTTTTGGTTGGCGGTGGTGGCATAGCCGTGCTAATGATGCACCGAATGCGACTGCGGCGGCGGCGGGTCAACCTCAAGGAGTTCCTGTCAAGCTATCAACGATAGAGACAGCGACAATTCAGGAAAGTTCCGAGTTTGTCGGTGCTTTAGAAGCGCAACGTTCAGTGGTATTAAAGCCTGAAATTGACGGACGAGTCAGTCAGATTTTTGTTGCTGAAGGCGATCGCGTTCCGGCTGGGAAGCCCTTAGTCCAACTCAGCCGCGAAAAGAGACAAGCAGAATTAGCTGGCGTCCTCCAGGCTGTTAACGCCGCCCGCGCCACCCGTGCCAATGCCGCCTCGCAAATTAAAGCCTTAGAAGCAGAACGGGCTTCTCGTGTCGCTGAAGTGGAACTACAACAGGAAAACCTCCGCCGCACTTCCACCCTCGTACAGCAAGGCGCGTTGCCCAGAGCGCAACTAGACCAAGTTACCCGCGATATCCGCGCCGCCCAAGCCGCCTTAAATGCTAGCAACCAAGGCATTCAGGCAGCTCAAGCCAGCCTTTCCGAAGCGCAAGCAGGGGTACGGCAAGCTGAAGCCAACGCCAATCTTTCCAATGAAGAACTGAAAGATGCCACAATTATCGCCCCCATCGCTGGCGTTGTCGGACTTATCCCAGTCAAGTTAGGGGACTACGTTAAGAGTGGCGATACGATTGCCACGGTTACTCAAAACCAAGCGCTAGACCTGCGGTTATCTATCCCGCTAGAACGAGGGCCAGATTTACGCTTGGGGCAGAGAGTTGAAGGGAAGGATTCTCAAGGAAAGGTGCTAGGTACAGGTCAAATTAGCTTCATTTCGCCTAGAGTAACGAGCAATTCTCAAAGCATCCAAGCAAAAGCTAGCTTTGACAATTCACAAGGACAACTGCGGGATGGACAATTTATCAAAGCTAATCTGATTTGGCAAGAACGGCCGGGAGTTTTAATCCCAACTAGCGCTATTTCTCGCTTGGGTGGAGCAACTTTTGTTTTTGTGGCGCAAACACAACAACCTCAACCAGGACAACCAGAACAATCAGGACAACCCAAACTTGTGGCTAAGCAAAAGCCCGTGAAATTGGGTCAGATCCAGAAAAATAACTATCAAGTGCTAGAAGGATTAGAACCGGGAGAAAAAGTTATCATCTCAGGCCTTCAGAATTTGTCGGATGGCGCTCCCATTCTTCCTGAGTCTAAGTAATCAGTAATGGGTAATAGGTAATGGGTAGGATAATGGAGAATCTTCTCCACAAATCTCTAATATCTAATACTTAATACCCACTAATTACCAATTACCAATTACCAACAATATGTTTGCCGATTTCTTCATTAAGCGACCAGTCTTTGCTACAGTCTGCGCCATAGTTATTTTGCTAGTGGGAGGAATTAGTATTCCCACTCTACCTATCGCCCAGTTTCCAGAAATTAGCCCGACTCAAATCAACGTTACGGCTAACTACAGCGGAGCTAGTGCTGAAGTCGTAGAAAACGCTGTGACCAACATTTTAGAAAGGCAAATTAATGGAGTCGAGGGATTAAAATATCTGAGTTCGAGCAGCAGTAACGATGGCACCAGTACAATTACAGCTACCTTTGACTCATCCCGGAACAAAGATATCGCCGCAGTCGATATTCAAAATAGAGTTTCCGTCGCCCAACCGCAGCTACCACAAGCCGTACAACAAACTGGGGTCACGGTAACAAAACAGTCCAGCAACATCCTCTTAGCAATTGGTTTGTACGCCGGAAATAAAGAGTACGACAACATATTTTTAAGCAATTACGCAGACCTCTATTTAACAGATTCTCTGAAAAGATTAAAGGGCGTTGGTGACGTGCAAATTTTCGGCGAACGCCGATATTCTATGCGTTTATGGCTAGACCCGAATCGGCTTGCTAGTCGTAGTTTAACGGCTCAAGATGTAGTCAACGCACTCCAAGAACAGAACTTACAAGTCGGTGCTGGGCGAATCGGTCAGGAACCTGCTCCAGAAGGGCAAATGTATCAAATTGACCTGCGTGCAGTCAGCCGGCTGACAGAAGCTTCTGAATTTGAGGAAATTGTCTTAAAAACGGATACTGACGGCACGCTTGTCAAACTTAAGGATGTGGGGAGAGCAGAATTAGGAGCGGAAAATTACAGCTCTTTTCTGCGATTTCGAGGCAATGATGCTGTAGGTTTGGGTATTTTTCAGCTTCCCGGTAGTAATGCTTTGGATGTTGCTAGAGCCGTGAAAGCAGAAATGGCAAAACTGGCTACTCGCTTTCCGCCTGGTTTGCAATATCGGGTGGCGTTTGACACAACTTTGTATGTTGAACAATCGCTCAAAGAAGTAGTTAAAACACTATTTGAAGCGATTGTTTTGGTCGTCTTGGTTATCTTTGTTTTTTTGCAAGATTGGCGAACAACTCTGATTCCCGCGGTGACAATTCCCATTTCCTTGATAGGAACTTTTGCTTTTATCAAGGTATTCGGGTTTTCGATTAATAGCTTGTCTCTGTTTGGTATTACATTAGCTACTGGCTTGGTGGTTGATGATGCGATCGTTGTAGTTGAGGATATCGATCGCTTGATCCAGCAAAAGGGGATGACTCCTCGTGCAGCTGCAAGTGAAGCGATGCGGGAACTTTTTAGCGCCTTAATTGCAACTTCACTGGTGCTAATGGCGGTGTTTGTTCCAGTTGCATTTTTTCCCGGAACAACGGGAGCGCTGTACAAGCAATTTGCCTTAACAATTGCTTTTTCAGTTGGTATTTCTACCTTTATTGCTATTACACTGACTCCATCTCTTTCAGCTTTGTTATTGCGTCAGGGACAAAAGCCTGGAGGATGGCTTGGCTGGATTTTTGACCGAATTAATGGAGCGATCGACTGGACGCGGCGAGGATACAAGCGATCGCTTAACTTCCTGACACGCTTTCGAGGCTTCGTAGTCGGGTTGTTTATCGTTTCTTTGGGAATAACTGCTTGGCTTTATCTGAGCGTACCTACAGCGTTTCTTCCCGAAGAAGATCAGGGTTATTTCATCACGCTTGTCCAAGGGCCAGAAGGCGTTTCCCTGCAATATACAGGCGAAGTTATGGACAAGGTAGAAAAAGAAATTCTTAAAAACCCTGAAGTAGTCGGAACTTTCGTAGTAGGTGGCTTTAGTTTTAGTGGTAATACTTCTAACAATGGGATTATATTTACTACTCTCAAACCTTGGGAAGAACGCCATAAAAAAGAGCAATCAGTGCAAGCGATTATTGGCAGTTTATTTGGTACGCTATCAGGTATCACCGAAGCAAGAGTCTTCCCCGTTAATCCTCCATCAATTCAAGGTTTGGGCAGTTTTGGCGGCTTCCAATATCAGTTGCAAGACCAACGCGGTAATAGTCCCCTAGAGTCTTTGGTTCAGTCAATGGGTCAACTATTAGGTCGTGCTAACCAGACACCTGGATTGCAACAAGTATTTAGCACTTTTGCTGCAAATACGCCACAGCTACTAATCGAAGTTGACCGCAACAAAGCTAAGGCGTTGCAAGTTTCGGTAGACGATATTTTTAATACACTGCAAACATTCTTGGGTTCGCAATATGTAAATGATTTCAATTTACAGCAAAGAAATTATCGGGTGTACGTGCAAGCAGACAAACAGTTTCGCTCTAACCCGGAAAATATTGGTAATCTGTACGTCCGCTCCCAACAAAATCAGATGATTCCTTTGAGCAATTTGGTAAAAGTTACTCCAACGACTGGAGCGCAAACTATTAATCACTACAATCTATATCGCTCCATTGAAATCACTGGTTCTGCTGCTCCTGGCTATAGCTCAGGACAAGCAATTAAGACAATGGAGCAGGTATCCAAAGAGGTTTTACCAGCTGGCTTAGGTTATGAATGGTCGGGGACTTCACTAGAAGAAATTGAGTCTGGCGGTCAAGCACCAATAATTTTTGGTTTGGGACTTATTTTTGTGTTCTTGGTGCTGGCTGCTCAGTATGAAAATTATGTTGACCCCTTCATTATTCTGCTTTCAGTTCCGCTGGCAATTTTAGGGGCATTGTTAGCTCAATCGATGCGCGGGTTGTCTAATGATGTTTATTGCCAAATTGGTCTAGTAATGTTGATTGGTTTGGCGAGTAAAAATGCAATTTTAATTGTAGAATTTGCCAACCAACTCCGAGAAAGCGGGATGTCAGCAACCAAGGCGGTGGTTGAAGCTTCCCAAGAGCGTTTGCGACCAATTCTGATGACTACTTTCGCCTTTGTCTTGGGTATTGCTCCTCTGGTAAATCCCGAAGGAGCAGGAGCCGCCAGCCGACGTTCTCTAGGAACTGCGATCGCAGGCGGTACCATTGTCTCCACTGTCTTAAGTTTATTCATTGTGCCAGTTCTGTATATCGTAATTGTGACGGCACGCGATCGCTTAAAAGGTGGTGGAAAAAAACCCGGTGGAAAGTCTAAACTAACTAAAAAACCAGAACCGAGTCGAGAAGCTGATATTTTGCACCATCACTAAGCGCACAAATTCAAACTGGCGATCCAGAAAGGATCGCCAGTTCTAAGGGAATTTTATTCCCAACTACAATTTTGCACTGTTATCTTTTCTAGCGTTAGGGAAGCTCTGCGCGATCGCCCTACATTAACGATCCTCAAGCTCCCTATCTGCCTGATTAGGATGCGACCTTCGCAGTCGAACGGCGGCGGCGTCTTCCGGCAGCCTTCGCAGGTGGCTCTTCTTCCGGAGTTTGCAGTAAGAAGACGAGCAACGGGCGAGAAGACTGGAATTCGCGGCGGATCAATCGCTGGAGGGCAGACTCCATTTGAGTTTGCAGCCCTATCCAGTCAACTTCTAAAAGTTCATCATCCAAGGTGCGGGCGAATTCTGACCAGCGATCGCTCAAAAGAGATTCTAGGGTTTCGCGGACAATTCCCTGTAGGCGATCGCGTTCCATTGATGTCACAACACCGCGCAGGTGAACTTCCGGCTTAGCACTCAGTTTGCCTTCCCAGTTCACTGCTGCTGCAATCGTGACAATTCCATCCTCAGCCAACTGCTGCCGTTCCTTCAGCACATTGGCTTTCACTACGCCAGAATTATCTACCAGCTCAATGCCAGAAGGAACTTTACCTTTGACGCGGATGCCATCTTCCGACACCTCCACGACATCCCCATTGTCAATAATCACCATATTTTCCGCAGGGATGCTCATGCTCTGGGCAGTCTTGGAGTGCTGAATCAACATCCGATGCTCGCCGTGAACTGGCAAGAAGAATTTCGGACGAGTCAAAGCAATCATCAGCTTTTGGTCTTCCTGACAGCCGTGACCGGAAACGTGAATCCCCTTATCACGACCATAGATGACATTCGCACCTTGCATCATCAGCTTATCAATGGTGTTAACCACTGCAACGGTATTTCCCGGAATCGGGTTTGCCGAGAAGATCACCGTATCACCCTTACGGACTTTAATTTGTCGGTGTTCGCCGTTGGCAATCCGCGTCATTGCTGACATTGGCTCCCCCTGCGAACCTGTAGTTAGAACGAGCACTTTGTCTTCAGGCAGCTGATGAATCGACTGCAAAGGTTGGAAGAGATTGTCCGAACACTTGATATAACCCAAATTGCGTGCTTGGGCAATCACATTCAGCATCGAACGACCCACAACGGATACCACCCGTCCGTGTTTTTGGGCGATTTCCAAAACCATATTGATCCGGTGGACGGACGAAGCGAAAGTCGTCAATAGCACCCGTCCCTTTGCTTGACTGATAAAGCGCTCAAGATTGGGATAAACTGAGCGCTCAGAAGGGGTGAACCCTGGTACTTCCGAGTTTGTAGAGTCGCTAATCAGGCATAAAACGCCTTTTTCGCCGTATTCAGCCAGCCTCTGTAAATCAAAAAACTCGCCATCTACGGGTGTGTGGTCAATCTTAAAGTCACCCGTATGGATGACGACGCCAGCTGGAGTATGGATAGCGACGGTGAAGCTATCCGCGATGGAGTGAGTGTTGCGGATAAATTCGACGAAGAAGGAAGCGCCTATTCGCACCATGTCGCGGGGCCCTACCCGTTTGAGCGTGGTGCGGTTTAAAACGCCCGCTTCTTCTAACTTGCCTTCTAGCAACGCCATTGCAAGGCGGGGACCATAGATGACTGGAATATCAAATTGTTTGAGGTGATATGCAATTCCCCCAATGTGGTCTTCATGACCGTGGGTGACGATCATGCCCTTAATCTTGTGGCGATTTTCTCGCAGATAAGTCATATCGGGCAGGACGATATTGACGCCGTGCATGGAATCGCTAGGGAAAGCCAATCCAGCATCTAATAGAACAATTTCGTCGTTGTATTCAAAAACACAAGTATTCTTTCCAATTTCATGCAGACCGCCCAGGGGAATCACTTTCAGGGCGGGTGCGGATGATTCGTTCTTATTTAGGATGGGTGCGGATGATTCGTTCTTATTCAGGATGGGTGCAGATACTTCGTTCTTAGTCATTTGTTTCCTTCTATTAAGTCAATCAATGTCAATCAATACAAAATCGTTGAAAATTTGCATAAGATAGGGCAGCTTTGGCACGTAAAAAGCCCCAAGTAAAAAGAGAAGGTTCTGTCTTTGGTCTTTTTACTTTGTCTTTTTTTGCCGTTTGCCTTTCTACTCTTGCCTTTGTGGACGTATTCAGTTTTTCAAAAAACCGTCGCCTTACATCAAAGCCACCTGAGTCATTACAGCCTCTACCATTTGCCTATCTGACTCTGAGAGATGGCACAGGGGTGGACGAGTGGCACCTACATCCCAACCTTGCAGTTGTAGAGCCGCCTTGACCGGAATAGGATTGGTTGAACAAAACAAAACTTTAAATAAGGGAAAAAGTTTCAGGTGAATCTCGGTTGCTACCTGAGGTTGACCGTTTTCAAAGGCTTGGATCATCTGTTGGAGCTGAGTCCCTACCAGATGGCTGGCAACGCTAATAACTCCAGCAGCCCCAATGGCTAATAAAGGCAGCGTCAGGGAATCATCCCCAGCGTATATCTGAAACTCTGCGGGGGTGGTGCGTCGAATTTGACTCGCTTGGTCTAAGTTGCCACTGGCCTCCTTGATTGCCACAATATTCGGAATCTCTGCTAAACGAGTCACGGTTTCTGGCTGGAGATTCTGTCCGGTGCGACCGGGTATGTTGTAGAGGATCAGGGGCAGGTCTGGGCAGGATTGGGCGACGCGGAGGAAGTGCTGATACAACCCTTCTTGCGGGGGCTTGTTGTAGTAGGGAACAACTTGTAAAGATCCATCTAATCCTAGTTTAGCGGCTTTTTCGGTGGCTGCGATCGCTTCTTTGGTTGAATTTGACCCCGTACCTGCGATTACCTTCGCTTTGCCAGCTACCGCCCGCTGCACTACCTGAAATAACTCGTATTCCTCATCCCAAGTTAGCGTCGGAGATTCCCCCGTCGTGCCGCATACTACTAAGGCATCGCTGCCATTTTGAGCCAAATGAGCCGCCAGTTGCTCTGCAACAGCGTAATTCACACTGCCATCTTCTTTAAACGGCGTCACCATTGCGGTGAGAACGCGCCCAAAATTTACCACACTCTTTGAACTCCTCCCTGTTTTCGTGATTAGTTTTGTGATGGGTTGTTTGTTGGTAGGGGTATACAACGACTGTGCCCCCTACTGTTGTAAATCGCTTAAAAAACTATTTAGAAAAAGCTGGGGTTGTTGGTTTCAGTAGATGCCGTTCTACCAATAATTCGGCAATCTGGATGGCATTAAGAGCCGCTCCCTTGCGAATTTGGTCTCCACTCAGCCACAGTTCTAACCCACAAGGATGAGAAATATCTTGCCGAATCCGACCCACTAACACTTCATCCCGACCGCTGGCTTCAATGGGCATCGGGAAATAATTGGTCTGCCAGTTTTCGACCAACTTAACGCCAGGAGCATTCGCTAACACTTCCTTTGCCTTTGCTACCGGGAAGGGTTGTTCAAATTCTAGGTTAATCGCTTCTGAATGGGCGCGGAGTACGGGAACCCGCACGCAGGTTGCTGTCACTCGCAGATCGGGCGCACCGAAAATCTTGCGCGTCTCGTTAAGCATTTTCAGCTCTTCCTCACAATAACCCAGATCGGTCATCGGGGAATTATGGGGAAACAAATTAAACGCTAAGGTGTAGGGAAAAATGCCTGGTTTCGGGTCTTCTCCCCGTAAAATTGCTGAAGTGTGGGTTTTTACTTCTTCCATTGCCCTCGCCCCCGCACCGCTTGCCGATTGGTACGTAGCGGCAACAATGCGTTTGACTGGCTGCACTTGATGCAGGGGCCAAACCGCCACTGCCAACAAAATCGTCGTGCAGTTGGGATTGGCAATGATTCCTTGATGAGTTGCTGCTGCTTCTGGATTTACCTCTGGAACCACGAGAGGCACCCCAGGATCGAGTCGAAAGGCGCTGGAGTTATCAATCACCACTGCCCCAGCGTCTACTGCTTTCGCTGCCCAAGCTTTAGAAGTAGACCCACCGGCAGAAGCTAGCACGACATCCACATTATCAAACGAGCGATCGCCCACTGCCTCTACAGGCAAATCTTCGCCTAAAAATTGCAAAGTTCGACCGGCGGAACGGGGAGAAGCCAAGAGTTTCAACTCAGCAACCGGAAAGTTACGGGATTCTAGGAGTTCTAGCAACTCCGTACCCACCGCACCCGTTGCTCCCAGAATGGCAACGCGATAGGAATCAGACAAAGATGGTTCCTCCTCTTGAATACATAGTAGGTGTCAAAAGCTTTAATGAGAGTGAGCCAAAACAGTTAAATATTTTTTTTCGTGAAATTTGAGCTTGTACGGGAAGACGCTTTTTATTGACTGTTGCTTGTTATATAACGAATATCTCTAAAGAAATTTTACACAGCTTAGCACCGACTTTGTCGAAGTTTCCAGTCCCGAACAAGCTAAATTGAATTCGCAACAGAGCGATGGCTTAGTCAATGTACTATCATCAAATATGTCAACGAGAGGGATAGGTAAGGTTTTATTTACCAAAGCTCCAACTGTTGCAAAACTAGGATATCACGGGGTTGAGACAGAAATTGTATCCATTTGGCTTGAACCGACCATCCGAAAACGTCTGCAATACCCGCCCTCTCGAATTGTTATCAACCTTGTCGCTCTGAGTTTTGAGAGAAGTTAACTGATGAAAGTTACCCAGGAAAAGCTTCCCGCCAGCAAGATTGGCTTGGAAATTGAAATTCCAGCCGATATGTCAAAAAATGCCTACGAGCAGGTGATTCAAAAGCTCGCACGCTCAGCCAATATTCCTGGGTTTCGCAAAGGAAAGGTGCCTCGCCAGATCCTGCTACAGCAACTGGGAACGACCCGAATTAAAGCAACTGCTTTGGAAGAACTGATTCAAGATGGTCTCCAGCAGGCTCTCAAGCAAGAAGCAATTGAGGCGCTTGGTAACTATGAGCTGCGTTCTGACTTCGAGGAATTAGTCAGCCAGTTTAAACCTGGAGAACCTATCACTTTCTTAGCTGCGGTAGATGTCCAACCGCAGGTGCAGCTAAGCGATTACAACAACCTCTCTATCACAGCCGAAGAAGTCCCCTATGACTCCAGTGCGATAGAGAAGTTTTTAGAAGAGCGTCGCGTCGAGCAAGCTACGTTAATTCCAGTGGCAGGTCGTCCGGCACAGATGGGAGATGTGGCGGTAGTCGATTATACCAGCCGCTTTGTCAGCGAACAAGAAGATGAAGCACAGGAAGAAATTAGTGGGGGTCAGGCAGAAGACGCTCAAATAGAGCTGTTAGAAGGGCGGTTCTTGAGGGAATTTATCGATGGGATTGTGGGAATGAATCCCGGAGACAGCAAAGAAGTAGAAGTAAAGTTTCCGGAAGATTATCGCCAAGATTTAGCCGGTCGCACAGCGATGTTTACCATCACGCTCAAAGACCTCAAGGAAAAAGAGTTACCGGCGGTGGATGATGACTTTGCCCAAGAAGTCAGCGAGTTTGAAACCCTGGCTGAATTGCAAGCTGACTTAGAGAAGAAATTCCGAGAGAAGGCCGATCAAGAAATGTCAGCCAATAAAGAGCAAGCACTTGTCAAGGAACTTTTGAAAAGAGTTGAAATTGACCTGCCGGAAACCCTGATTCAGCGGGAAGTTGAAACCATGCTTCGTCAAACCATCATCCAGATGGGGCAGATGGGGATGGATGTCAAGAAAGTGTTTACTCCCGACATGGTAAAACAAATGGGCGTGCGATCGCGTCCGGAAGCCATCGAGCGGATCAAACAAACTCTGGCACTTGAGGAGATTGCTCAGCGCGAATCCCTCAAAACCGAACCGCAGGAGGTGACAGACAGAGTCAATGAGCTACTCCAGCAGTTCCCCGATCAAGAGATCGACCTAGAACGGTTGCGTACCATTGTCGAAGGCGATTTGCTCAAAGAAAAAGCGATTAAGTGGCTGGAAGAACACGCCACGATTGAACTGGTTCCCCAAGGCTCTCTCGCACCTGAGGAGACGGAGGAACAGGCTGAAACAAACACTCCAGAAGCAATAGAAGCGGCACAAGCGGAAGATTCGGAAGTAGAAGCAACCGCTACTGAATCCGTACTAGAAGCTGAGGTGTCTGAGGTTGAATAAACCTTGTGTCGGGGCAATTTTTAAATTGCCCCAACATCTGCACACGCAGTCCTGAATGGTCAAATACAGCGGATTCGGATATAACGGAAGTATGTGGTGACAAGCCACTCGCCAGTTCACCTGATAGTGCAGCGTTTAAATATAAGTTTCGCTCGTTATGGATTTATCTCTGTCCCGGAATTACGAAATCACAAACCTGAGGAAGAGTAATATTTACTCGCAACTCCCCAGCAACGTCGTCCCTATGGTGGTGGAACAGTCCGGAATGGGGGAACGGGCGTTTGATATCTACTCGCGGCTGTTGCGAGAGCGCATCATTTTCTTGGGGACGCCGGTTGATGATAATGTGGCTGACTCGATTGTGGCTCAGATGCTCTTTTTAGACGCCGAAGATCCAGAAAAAGATATTCAGCTATACATCAACTCCCCCGGTGGCTCAGTGACAGCTGGGATGGCGATCTATGACACGATGCAACAAATACGCCCTGATGTTGCTACCATATGCTATGGTTTAGCAGCCAGTATGGGTGCGTTTTTGCTAGCAGGTGGAGCGCAGGGTAAGCGTATGGCTTTGCCCAGTTCCAGGATTATGATTCACCAGCCCCTGGGAGGCGCTCAGGGACAAGCGGTTGATATAGAAATTCAAGCAAGAGAAATTCTCTATCATAAGCAAAAGCTGAACGAGCTACTAGCTCAAAATACTGGTCAGCCGTTTGATAAAATTTCGGCAGATACCGAACGCGACTTCTTCATGTCATCTGCTGAAGCAAAAGATTACGGTTTGATCGATCAGGTCATCTCCAGACAGAACCTTCCCCACTCGGAAGCAACTGTTACTTCACTCAGGTAAGAGGCAAGTATGTCTAAGTACGACTCCCATCTAAAATGCTCATTTTGCGGCAAGTCTCAAGAACAGGTACGCAAGTTAATTGCAGGGCCGGGAGTCTACATCTGTGATGAATGCGTTGACCTATGTAATGAAATTTTAGATGAGGAGTTGCTGGACTCTGGGGCACCCGCACCCCAACCAGTACCTCGCGCCGAACCTCCCCAGAAGCGTCGAACCCGTTCGGGGAATATTTCTTTAAGTCAAATTCCCAAACCGAGAGAACTGAAAAAGTATCTCGATGAACACGTCATTGGTCAGGATGAAGCCAAAAAAGTGCTTTCTGTAGCGGTGTACAACCATTACAAGCGCTTGAGTTTTATCCAGTCTAAAGGCAGTGGCAAAGGTGGGCAGGAAGATCAAGTAGAGCTGCAAAAATCTAACATTCTTCTGATTGGCCCGACGGGATGCGGGAAAACTCTGCTGGCGCAAACGCTGGCGAGTATTCTGGATGTGCCCTTTGCAGTAGCGGATGCTACCACGCTTACAGAAGCGGGGTATGTGGGGGAAGATGTAGAAAATATCCTACTGCGACTGCTACAGGTGGCAGACCTCGACGTTGAGGAAGCCCAGCGGGGGATTATTTACATAGATGAAATTGATAAGATTGCCCGAAAGAGCGAGAACCCCTCAATTACGCGGGATGTTTCCGGTGAGGGCGTTCAGCAAGCTTTGCTGAAGATGTTGGAAGGGACGATTGCGAATGTGCCGCCGCAGGGTGGACGCAAGCATCCCTACCAGGACTGCATCCAGATTGACACCAGCAACATCATGTTTATTTGTGGTGGTGCTTTTGTTGGGCTGGAAAAAGTAGTAGAGCAGAGAACGGGGAAAAAGTCAATAGGCTTTGTCCAAGGTGGGGAAGGGCAACCGCGAGAAAAGCGGACAGCAGATATTGTGCGGAACCTGGAGCCGGACGACTTGGTGAAGTTTGGGATGATCCCAGAGTTTATCGGTCGGGTGCCTGTGGTGGCGGTCGTCGATCCACTGGATGAAGAGGCGCTGATGGCAATTCTGACAGAGCCTCGGAATGCTTTGGCGAAGCAGTATCAGAAGCTGCTGAAGATGGATAACGTGCAACTGGAGTTTAAGCCGGATGCGCTGCGAGCGATCGCCCAAGAAGCGTATCGGCGGAAAACAGGCGCACGGGCACTGCGCGGCATTGTTGAAGAACTGATGCTGGATGTGATGTATGAGTTGCCGTCCCGCAAGGATGTGACTCGCTGCATGATTACGCGGGAGATGGTCGAGAAGCGATCGACTGCCGAACTCATCGTACATCCCTCCTCGATGCCAAAGCCCGAATCTGCCTAAAGCTTGTATTCGCCCTAGGGACAAAAAAGCTGAAAATAATATAGAAACCCGTTTTCTTTCTCGAAGACGGGTTTTTTACATAATAAGCATCACTCAAAACTCAAAAATTTCAACATGGCTCATATTCAAGTTCGCGGCATCGCCCATTATTACGAGTGGATTAAGACACCCAGCGAGGAAGGTAAAAATAAGCCGGTGATGGTCTTCGTACACGGCTGGGGGGGATCTTCTCGATACTGGGAAAGTCCTGCAAAAGGCCTTTCAGATACGTTTGACTGTTTGCTGTACGATATGCGAGGATTCGGGCGATCGCGTAAACTTTCGCCTGTGGGGAACGGTAGCGCCTTAGCAGAAGAAATTTCGTCTCCACTAGCAGACGAACCTGCGACAGCGGAAGAGTTTACTTACGAAATGGAAGAATACGCAGATGACCTAGCAGGCTTATTAGATGCCTTAGAACTGGAGCGCGTATACATCAATGCTCATTCTATGGGCGCATCTGTCGGCGTCTTTTTTCTAAACAGCTACCCAGAACGAGTATTCAAGGCAATCTTAACCTGTAGCGGCGTTTTTGAATACGACGAAAAATCATTTAAAGCCTTTCATAAATTTGGCGGTTACGTCGTCAAATTCCGTCCCCGTTGGCTGTATCAACTTCCGTTTGTTGACCGAATGTTTATGGCGCGATTCTTACATCGCCCCCTACCTAGTGCTATCAGTCGTGCTTTCTTAGACGATTTTCTCATGGCAGATTACCAAGCTGCTGTAGGCACCATGATTACCTCAGTTAGCGAAAAAGCTTCTGAAGTGATGCCTAATGAGTTCGTCAAGCTTACCATTCCAACACTTTTAGTTGCTGGCGAATACGACATTATCATTCCCGCAGCAATGGGGCGACAAGCAGCAGGATTAAGTGAGAAAGTCGAGTATGTTGAGATTCCCGATACCGCTCACTTCCCCATGCTAGAGGCACCGGAAGCTTACCTGAAGGTAGTGCGAGAGTTTCTGGGAACCCCAGCTTTAAATGAATAGAACACGCATTCTGTCTTTTTGGCGATCGCAGGAGATGATTTTGAACAGTTTACCTTAATTTTCAAACTGCATTCTACTGTGCCATTCGCTCTGCCATGCGAGACTTGAACGCTTCCATTAGCTCTGGTGTAGCCTCAGTCGCTTGCCACGTCTCTCGTGCGATTAGGCGATCGCACCAAGCACTCAGCTTTGGATAGTCACTCAAGGATACGCCCCCTCTCGGCAACCAGGGTATTACACTTCCAGCAACAACCTCGGCTAGAGTTAGGTTTGGACTACCAAAGTAAGAGCGATCGCCAGCATGAGAAAACCTCACAGCTTTATGAGTAGGGCTGGCATTGCCAATCTTACACCCTATACTCAATTGAATTGTTATAAAAGTGTCTCAACACTGACGTTTCAATTCAGGAGAGCCAAAATTATTGCCTGTGCCAGTTGAAAGAGCGCGTGTGTAGGTTGAAAATTCACAGCAGGTTGTACTTCATTACGTCGCAACCTGCTGTAGTTGCTGATAAAAACTACTTTCTTCCTAGTATTAGATTACCAACATTTAGTAGGCACTTTTGAGAAACGAAAGAAAGCAAAAAAAGTTAAGTTAACCGCTTTTAATTATTTAATCTACGGATACAGATTCTAGAAAACTCAGCCAGGTTTAAAGCGCAGCAAGCCAATTAGGGCAACGCCTGTAATGGCAGCGACAACAAGCCATGCCACGGCTAAACCGACTACCTCACTAACGAATAAGCGCGTCGCTTCGCGCAATAGTCCGCCAACAGCCCAACCCATTCCTAGCCCCATCGCCCAGCTGACAGAACTGACCAAGATCCATATCCAAGCTTTTTGCGCCTGCTCAAACAGGACAAGCCCTTGCAGCAGTCCCAGCAAAGCGCCTGCCAGTGCCCCATTTAGGATTCCAAAGATTATCCTGGCTTCAAATAGTAAGGTTTTGGGTGCCACCCAGCCGATGGCTCCGATACCACTGCCGCCAATGAAGCCCCAACTCAGTACGCTAGTGAGTACCCACCAACCCGCGATCGCTTTTGGCATCGCTTTACTCACCTCAACTCGCTGTCTGAGAACTAACCCTTGTGCCAAACCAACCGCAACCCCGCCGATTGCACCCTCTACAACGCCAATATCGGGTCTTTCACCCACCTCGATCCACAACAAACTGACTAAAAATCCCACGAGGGTGACAAATACCCACTGGAACCAGAAAATGTAGTAATTGGTAATTGGCGATTGGTCATTGGTCATTGGTCACATTGCTAATTGCTCATGGTTCATCACCGATTACCCTTTACCGATTACCGGATGGCAAAACCTGGGGTCGTGTAGCGCTGGCAGGAAAAAGTGCCCGGAATGCCTCTCGGCGTCGCTTTGGTGGCTCTGGAGACATATAACCCCACAAGCTTTCCCAGTAGAAGAAGGATACCCCACTAAAACCGCGATCGCGCACCGCCTGAACTTGCTGCTGAATCTGCTTCATGTCAACCGGACGACTCACTAAGCCCGATAAGATCCCGACACCCACTGGAATCTGACGACGCGCCATCTGCACAGAGGGTTGCGACAATTCAGCCAAAAAACTTTTTAGGTCATCTCGATACACTTGCACTACCAACTCCTCCACCAAACCCCGTTGTACCCAAGTCTGCCAATCTTGAAGATAGAATCTGTAGGCAAAAGAGTAGGGGTTAGGAGACAAAGACACCAAGCAGCCAGGTTTGACAGATTTAATAGACTGAAAGAGGCGCTGCATAAAATCAGTAATCTTGTTTGCTCTCCAGCTCATCCACTCAGCATCTTTGGGGTTGGTGGGAGGGCTTTTACCCTGGTGTTCTTGCCGATAAAGCTCGACTGTAAAAGGGTCGTAGCCAAACTCAACCGGCAAACCAAAGTGATCGTCCATCTGAATGCCAGCTACATCATACTCAGTGACGACTTCAACCATCAGATTTAGGATAAACTGCTGCACTTCTGGATGCAGGGGGTTAAGCCATACGACTTTTCTGGCAAACTGGTTGCGGATAAATTGTTCTACTTTTCGAGAAGAAGGCTGAACATTTGGCTTTGCCGGGTCGCGCAAGCCCTGTTCCAGAATCTCCGGCAAGATATTCTTGGTGCCGTCCTGACGAAGTGAGATCCAGTCTGGGTGGCGCTTCGCCAGTTCTGAACTCGCAGGAGCCATAAAACCGTACTCAAACCAAGGAATCACTCGAATTTGCTGTCGATTTCCCTGCTTGATTATCTCAGCGAGGACATCTCGCCCCAGCCCCAGAAGCTCTAACCCTTGGTCTTGAGGGCGACCCGTCTTCCGTCTTGCCACAGTGCTGGGGTAAAAAGTGTGTCCCCGATTCCAGACTACAGGGTAGACGGTATTGAAATGTAGTTGAGATAACTGGTGCATCGCCCGGTTGACTCCCCAGGGCATAAATAGCACGGAACTCGCAACATTGGTCAACCAAACGCCCCGCAATTCAGTGGAAGCTACAGAAGGCGGGGAGTTGGTTCTAAACTGAGGAGAATAAATGGAGAACGCGATCGCTAGCCCCAAACAGAGCAAAGAAATGAACCAAGTATGAATCCCCTTCCTTTTTCGGCGGCGCGACCTCCTTAAACCATTGGGCTTTGAACTTGCATAATTTCTAACCACGAAAAATACCTGCTAGATTGCTTCGGTCAATCCAACATCCAAAATGGCATAAGTTGAGTCCACCTCAGCTGAAATTTTTGTTCAAAAATTTGAAATTGAACCGCAACGCTGCCATTTGCTGAGTAAATCCGAATTTAAAATACCTGATCGGGAACTCTAATATCCAATCACCTAGCATTGAGACAGTCATGGCATGATTAATCTAATTGTCGCGAACTTGACTGTTCTCGAAACATCGTTGTAGTTTTTCAAGCGGCTCGTGAAAAATCAATCTAGTATGAAGCATTTTCTCCGACTAACAGCATTGGTTTTGGCACTCGTGCTTATCTGTTTTGCCCCTTCAGCACTCGCCGCTAGCTCTTCTTCCATTTCCCGTTCAGCTAGTCAAGGGGAACTTACGGGTAAGGATTTCTCCGGTCAAAACTTACAAGCAATTGAGTTTTCCAACGCCAACCTGGAAAATATTAACTTTAGCAATGCCGATTTACGGGGTGTGGTGTTTAATGGTTCAGTGTTGACCAAGGCGAATCTACATGGAGCAGACTTTACCAATGGAATCGCCTATTTAGCTGACTTCACGAATGCAGATTTAAGTGATGCAGTGTTTGAAGACGCGATGATGTTGCGATCGCGCTTTAACGATGCGGACATTACAGGTTCCGATTTTACTAATGCGATTTTAGATGGTGTCCAAGTAAAAAAACTGTGTGCCAGAGCAACAGGTGTTAATTCAAAGACGAAAGTGGTAACTCGCGAATCTTTAGGCTGTCGGTAAAAGGCGGTTTATCTGGATATTCGGGGCTGTCGGTTTTCATGCCCAAAGTTGCTAACAAATCAAAAACCCGTTTTCTTCGAGAAAACGGGTTTTTTAAGCTAAAAAATTAGGTTAGCAGACTATCAGCCACTCAGCAGGGCTTCTACAAATTCGTAGCTAGAAAAGGGACGTAAATCTTCTATCCCTTCCCCCGCACCGATGAAGCGGATGGGCAAGCCAAGCTGTTGCACTACGGCTAGAGCCACGCCTCCCTTCGCAGTTCCATCTAGTTTTGTCAAGACGACGCCGCTGAGTTTTGCGGCTTCTGAAAAGACTTGTGCTTGACGTAAGCCATTTTGACCGAGGGTAGCATCAAGCACCAAGAGGGCTTCTACTTGGGCGTCGGGAGCTTTTTTATCGACAATACGGCGGATTTTGCTCAGTTCGTCCATCAGATTTTTCTTGTTCTGGAGACGCCCTGCGGTGTCGATGAGGAGTAATTCTGTACCCCGTGCCTGGGCTGCCGCGATCGCGTCAAACACAACAGCAGCCGGATCGGTATTCTGCCCTGGGTTGGCAATCACCTCAACGCCACTGCGTTGTCCCCAAATCTTTACCTGTTCTACCGCAGCAGCCCGGAAGGTATCGGCAGCGCCAATTAAGCACTTATAGCCTGATTTTTGAGCTAAATGGGAAATTTTGCCAATCGTGGTTGTTTTACCTGCACCATTCACCCCAGTCATCAGCCAGATATTCAGGGTGTCTTTTGTCGGAACAAAGGTGGGGCTGTAGGATTCCTGAATGGGTTGGTCGAGTAAGTCGCGCAGGATTTGCTTGAGGTAGGCGATCGCTTGTTCTGGCGGTAACACCTCATCTCGCAGCCTCTTTTGGAGCGTATTGATGATAGAGTCTGTCGCCTCAACGCCAGCATCTGCCTGCAACAGCAGCGCCTCAATCTCCATCACCGCGTCTTGATTCAACGGCCCTTGACCGACAATTGCCTTCAGTCGGTTGATCAAGCTGCGACGAGTTTTATCCAAGCCTTGCCGCAGCCGCTTCAGCCAAGTAATTTCTTCAATTGAAACATCCTCCACCCGACGCCCTTGAGCTGCCAGCACTTGCGCTGACCACATGAAGCCCTCATCGAAGGTAAGCCCGGGTATCGATCCAGTCTCTACGGTTGCCGCGGCTGGCTGCACGGGTGCCCTGACAGGTTCTGGTTCTTGCGTCTCTATCGCTGTTGCCTTGAGGCGTTCTAGCCGCGCCTGTCGGTCTTCCCGTGCCCAGAAAGGCACCGGGGTAGTGGCAGTCTCATCTGTCTGGGATTCAGTCGCTGCTGGCTCTGGTGATGCCTCTGAGGGTACAGCTTCTAAATCGACGCCGGTTTCGGCGATCGCTGTCTTGACCTCTGGTTCCTCTGCCTCTAATTCTGGGGGGGCGGCTTCTAAATCAATCCCGGTTTGGGCGATCGCTGTCGCGACTTCTGGCTCCCCAAACTCATCTGTTGTCGGTGCTTCTGCCTCGACTACAGGTTCAGGCGTTTGAGTCGGTTCTGCTTCTGTTTCTTGGGCTGTTTCTACCGGGGATGCTTCTGCCAGTGTCGGAGTTTCAGAAGTTTCCGGTGCCTCAGCTTCAACCGTCGTTGTCGCGGGTGCTTCAACTGATTGAGCCGTTTCAGCCTCCACGTTGACTTCTGCCGTTTCTACTTCTGTCGTTTCTGCAACAGTCTCTAATTTGCTGGGTTCCGCTGCCGAAGTGGCGGGTGACTCAGTTACCGCTGGAGCCGTTTCCACCTGGGATTGTTGCTGTTTTTGCTGAATATTTTTGTAGGCTGCCTTAGCGTAGCTGAGCAGGTCTTCAGCAACCTGCTGTGACTGAGCCTCTGTTGTTGATTCTGACGTTTGGGTTTCGGCTTCCGGTTGTAGAGACGCAATATCTGGCGTCTCTACATCGGTTTTTTCCCGTTCAACTTGGGAATCACTTGTTTTATCGCTAAACTGACGACGGAACCAATTAAAAACCATTGCACCTACAAAACTCAGCAGCAATTCAGGAGCTATTACTGCTACTAACTATAGAGAACTTTTCTACGTCGTGGGCGATTGAGCCTTAAGCTGGTCAGTGACTCGGCGCAGGACGCCTTGAATAAACCGATGCCCTTCTTCATCACTGTACCGTTTAGCTAACTCTATCGCTTCATTGACGGCAACTCTGTCTGGCACGCCAATATACATAATTTCTACCACTGCCACCCGCAAGATATCTCGGTCAATCCGAGGCAGGCGGTTTAACTGCCAATTCACCATTGCTTCGTCGAGCTGTTGATCGATCTCTTCCCGCTTGGCGTTGACTTTGGTAATAATTTCTAAGGCGTAGGCGCGAACTTCCTGCTGGTTTGACAGTTGAATAAATTCTGGCAGTTCTAGCGCAGTTCCCACACGGTTGATGGCTGCCTGAGTTAGCTCAATGGCTTCGTTGATCATCGCCTTTGCACTCTGAACATCCGAGGCGCGGGTTTCGCTACTGAGCAAGCGCTCGCTGGAGCGTTGAACTTCTGCTGCGGCAACTTCTAAAGTCTCTTGAACTTCAGAGCTGAGGGCGCGGATGGCAGCAGTGACTAAGCTGGATATTTGCTGGGTCGCCAGTCGTTCTACAGTCCCACTAAGCTGGCTAAGGCTGAGGAGAGCTAATTCACGGGCAATTCGGCGGGGTTGGCGGTTTTGCATGACAAATTCTAATGGGTAATCGGGAATGGGTAATCGGTAATCGGTCGTTGGTCAAAAGCTCATTCGTCATTGGTCATTAGCCAGTAGTAACGAACCAAGGACTAAGGACTAATAACTACTAACAATTACCGATTACCGATTACCGATTACTCATTCCCTCGTGATTTTTTAATCTTCCTCTGTAGGTAAAACCTGCCATCTTCCTTCAGAAACCAGGGGTTCTAGTTGGCGATCGCTACCAGTCGGAACCGGCACTAAGGGTAAGGGATTGGGACTGACAATTCCTCCCGAAACCACGACCTTGAAGGCATCTTCAATCGACATGGAGAGGTTCAGCACTTCTTCTTCCGGGACAACCGCATACCAGCCAGTGGTTGGGTTGGGCGTGGTTGGAATAAAAACGCTGAGCATGGGACGAGTCATCTGACATTGAATTTCGCTGCTCATCACACCTGTAACAAAAGCGATCGCCCAGACTCCTCGACGAGGATACTCTACCAAAACGACGCGGCGAAACTTGCCGTTTGTATCCCTTAGAATCGTTTCTAGTAACTGTTTGAGCGTTTTATAAACCGATCCGGCTAATGGAATCGCTTGCAACAGTCGCTCCCCAAAATCTAGAAGCCACCGTCCGGCAATATTGCGTGCCATTAAGCCAATCAGCATAATACACAGCAATGGAACTGCCAGTCCCACCAGCAGATTTAGGACATTCACCAGGATGGGATGCAGGCCATCGAAGGGATTTACCTGCTTTGGAATGCGGGTCAAAAAGTTGATCACCCAGCTGGCAATTGTAATTGTCAGCCAGATTGTGGTAGCCAAAGGAATGACAACCAGGAGACCTGCAATCAGGTCATTCTTTAAGTCCTGCTTGAAGCGTTGGATCACAGATTGCCCAATCTCCTTACAACTGGCGGTGCTTTCTTTATATCGGGATACCAATCTCACTCGGTGAGTGTTGGCTGAAAAAGTTCGTCAATCAACCCCAGAAGACACGCCTGCAAAATTGGAACCGGGCATTCTCTAAAAGATTGCTGATCCTTCATGCATGACTTACCTGCCGCAACAGCGTAGGTTTGATTCTGGAATTGTTTCTTTTCTATCTTTATTTGTAAGACTTGTGAAGAATTGTTGCAACTCCCCAGGGATCTAGTATCACACTTTACACTTTAGCATTTACAAGTCCGTTACCTTTATCGAGGAGAGGAACTGACTGTCGTCGCATCCACATTCGTATCGTCTGGAGGAATTGGCTGACTTGGGTCATCCAGCGGGGACTGGGGAAGATGCTTAAGCTCCCAGACCTTGAGTAAGATGAGATATTCATAGAATGCCTGCAAAGTACACCAGGCAAATCCTCCTCGCCCGTCCAGAAAGCCACCCAGAAAGAAATACATATATACGAAGCGCACGAGCGGACGCAAGGGCAGCCTTAAAGACAAATCTTTGAGGGCGCGGCGTTTTTCTACTTCCGAACGACCCAAGAATAATTCTCGCCAGTTGACACTTCCTTTGTCTAACTGACGCAGGGTTTCAACGGCTTCGTCTGTAGAATAGCGGTTGTGCTTGTCGATCCAGCGACTCAATCCCTTACTACAGGTGTAGTGGGGATAGGTTTCTTTCAAGAAGCTGGTAGCTCCTTCGCAAACTTCCCGTTCGGTATGACCGTAGTCGCTAAACCAGACTTTGCCCGGTTTTAACAGACGCATCTGGTAGCGGGGATACTGGGTGCTGCGGCGAATCCAACTGCCCATGAACATGACGCGCTCTGCTGCATAGTAGCCGACATATTCAGTCGTTTTAATTGCTTCCAGGCATTCCTGAAACAGCTCTTTTGTCATCCGCTCATCAGCTTCGAGGATATAAATCCATTCGTGTTTGGCGGGGACTTCTTGAAGCATCCAGGTTCTTTGTCGTCCGTGACTTTCAAACCGATGCTTCACAATGCGCACATCGTAGCGACTGGCGATTTCGAGGGTGCGATCGCTACTGTACGAATCCACCACAATCACATCATCCGATAACATTGCCGACTCAATACAAGCGGCAATATCAATTTCTTCGTTATAGGTCAGGATGTAAATTGAAAACATGCGATGCCGTTCGTGAGAGGAAATAACCAATCCCTGCTTTGAGATGCACTTCAGAAAGGGAAATCCCAATCGCGTTGGGTTCCTTGGGGCGTTGTGACTTCAAAGAGTAGAAGTCTGTTCGGGGATGCTTTCTTTGCCGGATGAAGGATGAGAAATTGCAGCCTTCATCCTAGCCTACTCAACAGGCAGCAGCTTCGCCACCACTTCGCCGAGGGGAAAGCCTACAGCTTTTTCGGCAACTGAACCCCTAACCCCTCACAACTCGCGATTTCTTACCGCGCCTGAGCTTTCCGACGGCTTCCTCCCGAACCTGTCAACCCCAGTGCCGCAATGCTAAGGTAGCCAATCGCTAAGAGTAAACTGCTCAGACCATTCCGGATACTCGTCTTCAATAACTCGCCTTGAGCTTGTTTTTGGGCTTCTAGTTTGCCGCCTCGAACTTGGGTTTTAGCTGCATCGACTTGGGCGTTCAAAGCTTTTGGGTCTTGCTTTAACTTTTGTAGTTGATCTTTGAGTGCTTGCAATCTCGCCTGTTGCTCTCCTTGAACTTGACCGCTCTTGAGCGCCTGATCTAGTTCCGCAAGCTTCTTACTATCTTCAAGCAAGGCGGTAACTTGGGCTGACTGGCTGGCGATTTGAGTTTCAACTTGAGTGGCTCTTTGGTTAATTCGGGCGACCGCTTCCTGATTCAGCAGACGCAGGCTATTGATGTTCAGTAAGGGAACTGGCAGCAGGAAGCTCAAACCTAAAATAACAGAGAGTATCAACGCTCCGATTCTTACTATATCTTCCCACCCTTTTCGAGCTACTCCAGAGTTATTGTCAATCCAATATCCAGCGAACAGCAGCGCCAGACCTACCATTGGAATCACCCCTCTGTCAATTAGCTGCCCTGTCACGCCCTGTTGCCACTGTAGGAAGTTCAGCCGCCACTGTGGATCGTCCACGCCACTAGGTCTATTTGGCGGAATTAGAAAAACCGCATAGTCAACCAGTGAGGACACAATTAGGATCACTCCGACCAACTTGAGGATTTTGGAGGCAACGGAGGAAGGTTGACGGCTATTAGCTGCTTTCATGGTTTTCGTCGTGAGTTATGAATTTTTTACTTCAAACTTAACTGAATAACATACTGAGTGACCTATCTGCCCACCGGATAATTACGCATTTATCAAGGTTTAGAAGACTCAGTAAAGGAAGGGAAGTTTTCTTAGATTCACCCGTTGGCTTCAGGGAAGTTAACCCAGAGGACTTCTACTCAGTTGTGGGTACGCCGTGATTATCTTCAGTTTAAAGCTGCTGATTTTCCAGAGACTTTCTTAGCAAGTTCCACATCTTACATCAACTGGGTCTATCAGTGTTAAATAATCACAATTTGCAACTAAAAGTATAAAAATTTGTAAGCATCGCAATCTTTATGTTCATCGTCCAAAAAATTCGCGTCCAGAGCGTGAGGAACTGTTAAAAATCAGTTGTTTTGCTTTTGCTCTAATAAATCTTAGCCGTTTTTTTAAAAGATGGCTATCGAAGAATGCAAGGCTAAAAAAAATAATAATATTTCCGGAAAGCGAGTTAACAGAAAAATAAAATTAATAAGAAAAATACATTGACATCGTCAATGTAAAAATTGCTCCCGCTACTCCTTTGAGTTCGGAGAGAGAAAAGTTCAGACATCACTTGCTTTGGTGCAAATTGCCTTCATTAACTCAATCCGATAAACCAGAATCGGTGCATCCAATCCTTTAAGACTCATCGCGTTACCCAGCCGGGGGCAATCCTTGACAGCACTGGCAGCGTCTGCGTCCATGAGTACAGTTTTGGTACAAGCAATGTCGTTTCCTTGGCTTGTCGCCTGCACCCGTGCTGCTGTATTCACCGTCGTGCCGAAGTAGTCAAGCCGCTCGTTTAGGGTGACACTAATACAAGGGCCGACATCAATGCCAATTTTGAGGATGAGCCGATCTTCTGCTGTTAGTTGCAACTGTTGATTCAAAGCTTCCATCTGCTGGTGCATGGCGATCGCGCTTCTCGTTGCATCAGCAGGCGCAGTGAATGCTGCCATCACCGCATCCCCAATGGTCTTGACAACCACACCATTGTGGGAATCTACTACCTGAAACAGCAGATCGAAGTGTCGGCGTACCAGATGATAAGCCCGTGAATCTCCTCGCCTTGCGTAGAGTGCCGTCGAACCAGCCAGATCCGAAAATAAAATTGCTACCCGCCGAATCGTCAAACTCTCATTAGGCGGAATCGTCTCGCGGGGAAAAAAGTCGCGGAAAGTTTGCAGCGTCAGCATCTGGTGTCCGGAAACTACCCCATATTGAGCATCGACTTTAGCGCGGAAATTCGGATCGTCTGCTTCCCTTCCCAAGCGGCGCAATCGTTCATCAATACTAAACGTAATCCGCACCTGCTCATCAGCATCAGTGGCGTGGACAGTGTGACACTGTGGGCAGGTATGGTTTGTCCGCAGATCGTACAGACTTTTCGGCTTGAAGTCGATGCCCCGACACATGGGACATTGAATGTCCCAGTTGAGAGATAGGATGCCTTCTTTCAGAGCAGTGACTAAAACTCGCAGCGCCTCCCGTTCGCTTAAGTGCAATCGTTCGGCAATTCGGCGGGGGTTAGCATGGTAGAGTTCTCGGCTGTCGCTTTCCTGCAAAAATGCCGTCAGATGCTGCCGTACTGCTGGTTTAACCCCATAAGCTTCCAATGTAGCGGCAGCTTTGGCGATCGCGCTTTGGCGTCTAGGAAAAAAGTTAAGCACTGCCCGGTTTATCCTCTATATCGCTAGGTTGATTGAGAATTTTGGTAGCGTGCGACCCTGAGTGTAATCCCAATACAATGATGATTAGCGATTCAGTTTTAGCAAGATGAATGGGTGCCAAGAGTTATCTTAGTACCAGCTTAGAACATTACTAGGAAGACCCCTTTGTCTTTGTTTAGAAAAAAACACCAATCACAATTGGTTCTCTCAATACAAAAAACTAAGCTGTGCAAATTCCCCGGCTGCATCCAGACACGATTGAGGAAGTAAAGCAACGGGCTGACATTGTAGATGTCATCTCGGAATACGTCCTATTGCGGAAACAGGGCAAAGATTTTGTGGGTTTGTGCCCTTTTCATGAGGAAAAAAGCCCTAGTTTTAGCGTCAGTTCCAGCAAGCAGATGTATTACTGCTTTGGCTGTCAAGCTGGGGGAAATGTAATTACCTTCCTGAAGGAACATTCTAAGCGTTCTCTGGGCGAAGTCGTGCTGGATTTGGCGCGGCGCTACCAAGTGCCGGTGCAGATGCTGGAACCAGAACAGCGACAGGAATTGCAGCGCCAAATTACGCTGCGAGAGCAGCTGCATGAGATTTTGGCAGTGACTGCAAGCTTTTATCAGCACGCCCTCCGGCAAGCTCAAGGAGAGGTGGCTTTAGAGTATTTACGCTCGAAGCGGCAACTCTCGGAAGAAACCATCCAACAATTTCATCTAGGCTATGCACCAGCGGGTTGGGAAACCCTCTATCGCTACTTGGTGGAACAGAAACACCACCCGGTGCAGTTGGTAGAACAAGCGGGGTTGATTGTTCCTCGGAAGACGGGCGGCGGTTATGTAGATCGATTCCGCGATCGCTTGATGATTCCGATCCACGACAGCCAAGGGCGCGTCATTGCCTTTGGTGGCAGAACCTTGGGGGATGAGCAACCCAAGTATCTCAACTCCCCCGAAACTGAGTTATTTCATAAAGGCAAAACTTTATTTGCGTTGGATAAAGCTCGCGACGCGATTGGCAAGCAGGATCAAGCCGTCGTGGTAGAGGGATATTTTGATGCGATCGCTCTCCATGCAGCAGGCATTTCTAACGTCGTCGCTTCTCTTGGCACCGCCCTCAGCATAGAACAGGTGCGCTTGTTGCTGCGGTACACCGAATCCAAGCAGATTATCTTTAACTTCGACGCCGACGCCGCGGGGACAAAAGCAACTCAACGAGCGATTGGAGAAATTGCCAATCTCGCTTACCAAGGACAAGTTAATCTCCGAATTCTCAACCTTCCAGATGGGAAAGATGCTGATGAATTTATCCGCAAAGGCGGCACTCAAACCTATCGGGAACTGCTGCTCAATGCCCCGCTGTGGCTTGATTGGCAGATTCAGCAAATCTTAGTCGGAAAAAGCCTCAAACAAGCAGATCAATTTCAGCAAGTTACGGGAGAGTTGGTGAAGTTACTCAACAACCTCACCAACGACGATCAAATTACTTATTACATCAATCACTGTGCGGAAATCCTGAGTCAGGGGGATTCTCGGCGGGTAGGGTTGCTATCAGATAATCTTCTCAATAAAGTTGTTCGTCACTGGGAAGAACTCCTCAATCAAGATAATTCCCTACAGGTGCCGCTGCTAATTAACAATCTTCTCAAGCAAACCAAGCCTAATCAGAATAAACGTTTCCAGCCGCGCCGTACTGGTAGCAATAATAAACTCCAACAGTCATCTGTACCGGGTTCTTCGGAACGCAGTCTTTTAGAACGATCAGAAGCTTTACTCCTGCGCTTTTACGTCCATTGCCCCGAATATCGGCAGGCAGTTATTGATGTGTTAGAAGAACGAGATTTGTTCTTTAGCCTTCCCCACTACCGATTTTTATGGCTAAAAATTTTAGATATACAAAGGCATTCTGAGGCATCTAGAATAGAAGCGCCAGAACTGATATCTTCCCTACAAAACTTGTTGATTGAATTTCCTGACGATTTGGCTCAGGTATCTCCACTGTTTCATCTCGACGAGAATACACAGCAAGATATTCTTTCTCCTGAATTGATTAAATCAGCTGCCGCTTGTATGGAACGGGTAATGTGTGAAAACATCGCCCGCCGCTTTTTGGATTTATGGAAAAACCCCGACACCTCTATCGACCCTAAAAAAAGAGAATATTACTGCCAAGAATTTTATAAGGCTAAACAGCGGATCAAAGAGTTAGATGGGCAACTGCAATTTTCGTATTTTTATCGTTAATTAAGCTTGCGAAGCAAGGACGGCAACAGACGGCGTAGCTGGTATTGTCAGGTTAACGGTTCTAGGAATTACGCCTTGAAGACGATCGCGGGATCGACGCGAGTGACTTTTTGAATGGCAAAGATGGCAGAACCGACGCACATGACAACCGTGATTCCCAAGGCAGCGATCGCAGTTGCCGGAGTGATTAAAATGATGATTCCCTGACTGGAAAATGTCCAGGCTACCACTCCTAAGCAAAGAACCATGCTGGGAATATAACCTAGAATTGCCATCCACAACGCCTGCTCGATAATTGCACAGTAGATAACCCAATCGGACGCGCCCATCGCTTTGAGAGTACCAAATTCTTTGATGTGATCGGATACTGACGAGTAGAGGATCTGACCGACAACGATCGCCCCGACAATTATCCCCACCGCTGCACCAAGACCCAGAAGGAACCCAATTCCAGTTCGCTTTTGCCAGTAAGTCTGAGTCATTTCAATCATTTCGGCGTGAGTGTACGCACGGGTATCGGGTAAGGTGGCTTCTAGTCTTTGTTTAAGTACCTCTAAATCCTGACCCGGCTTGGCTTGAATCAAGACATAAGTGATGGGATCTGATGCCGCTAACGGTTTGGGTACAGAAGTAGCAGTGGGATCGAGCTTCTCATAAGTGTTAGTACACTGGATTCCCCTCGATCCCGATTGCAATCGGCAAGACAAACTAGAAGTCTGACCAGAATTTAAGTAAGCATTGGCACTCTCCAAGGAAGTAAACATATAAGCATTTGATGCAATTGAGCGATTTCTTTGGGTAAAACCCACTAACCGGGCTGGTAAAGTACCTACTTCAGCGACATCACCTATCTTTCGTACCTTTAGGGAGTCCAAGTTAGTTACATCCACCATTACGGTGTAAGGTTCTTTTAGGGCACTCACACTTCCTTGGGTAATATTTGTTGGTACAAACAATTGTCCGTTTGGGTTAAATCCGATGACTCTGACTGGAGCAATCTCACCTGAGGGATGACGCCATACGGAACCCCTGGCAATGAGTGCTTCGGCTCGCTCTACGCCCGCCACCTCTTGAGCCAGAACGACGTGCGCCTGGGGGATTGGCAACGTCAAGTCAAGGTACACCATACTCTTGGATGCCACCCAAATATCGGCTTGGGAATTGTCAATTAATTTAGCAGCGGAGCGACTAAAGCCATTGAAGATACCCGTTTGAATTGTTACCAGGCTAACGGCAAACATAATCCCTGCCTGAGCCACAAGTAAACGAGGAATGTCTTCGAGCAAGTGCTTCCGAGCTAGTGAAACCATAAGAAAAGATTTACGATTACTTGCAAGTTTGACCAAAAGTTAGGCTAAAGACTTAACGGATGAGTGCTTCTCAAATTAACTCTACTGTGTTTAAAAAGAGCCGAAGCCAGGATGATTCTACCGCAAGAGAATTTAACAATCGTCAAATGGGAGCGATTGTTGCCAAAGGAATAGAGATGGCATTCCCCTCAGGGCGACAGTCTTATCAAGTTCTTAAAGGGATTGACTTAGAAATCTGTAGGGGCGATATCCAACTCTTGATGGGGCCGTCTGGATCGGGAAAAACCACCCTGCTGTCAATCTTAGCTGGGCTGCTGACACCCTCTGCTGGAAAGGTGTACTTACTCGGAGACGAGATTACAGGAATGTCTAGGGCAAAGCTAGCACGGTTCCGACTACACAATATCGGCTTTATTTTTCAGGGTTTCAACCTGTTCGGGGCACTAACAGCATCTGAAAATATTGAAATCGTGCTGAATGTTAAAGGCATTTGGGATAGGGTCGCCCGACAGCAAGCAAAAGTTTTATTGGAACAGGTGGGATTAGGGGATAAAGCGAACCAGAAGCCGGGTGATTTGTCTGGAGGACAAAAACAGCGGGTAGCGATCGCGCGGGCTTTAGCAGGCAATCCCCAATTGATTATGGCAGATGAGCCAACCGCTGCCTTAGACTCCCATAGTGGGCATACCGTAATTGAGTTACTGCGTCAGTTGGCGAAGGAAGGCGGCTGCACGGTACTGATGGTGACGCACGATCCTCGGATTGTCGATGTTGCCGACCGAGTCGCTTATCTGGAAGATGGGGTTCTCAAGAAAGAATAGTGTAAATCGGGCAACATTCACGATGCAGCTTGCATGGTTCGGACAATCTCACTCAAGGTTTGTGATACTGAGCGGGGATGCCAACCGAGTTCCTGACAAGCTTTGGTGGCATCTACCCGGACGCAGCGGTCGTAAATGTAGTGAACGCGCTCCCGACTGAGGGGTGGCTGCCATTTGAAAAGGCGTCCGACTGGATCGAGTAAATTTCCCAAAAATCTCACGACCGGCTTAGGAGCTTCGGCGGGGACAGGAATATTGGTTTCCTGACTGAAAATCTCGAACATTTCGCGGGTAGTCAGCTCACCAGCAGAAATAATGTAGTGTTCTCCAGGTTTGCTTTTTGCTGCTGCTAGAATCATCGCCGCAGCTAAGTCGTCCACATGGACAATGCCGGTAATGCGATCGCCTCCTGCCCACACCTTTAGCCGTCCTTTGAGAAATTGTTGCATCACGGGGCCAAAATGGGGATCGTCCGCCCCAAAAATCCCAGAAGGCAGAAGACTCACAACCGGAAGCCCTTGCGTCGCAAATCGATCCACCCATTCTTGCGCTTGGTATTTGGTGCGATCGTAGGCAGAGGAAAAGTTAGTCTGTGTCCGCTTAAAAGTTTCATTTACAAGTTTGCCCCCCGTATCGCCAAACACGCCAATGGTGCTGCAATAGACGACTTTGGAGACCCCAGCAGCTTGGGCAATTTCTAAAACCGAACGGGTGCCTTCCACATTTACCCGCTCCATTTCTGCCTCATCGACGATGCCCAGTTCTACATAGGCAGCCGTGTGAAAAACTGTATCTACCCCAGCCATTGCCCTTCGTAGGGCATCCCGATCGGTGATATCTCCGTAAACCAACTGCACGTTGCAATTAGAAAGACGCGCTAGATTGCTCGATTTTCGGACTAGCCCCACCACCAAGTCGCCCTGCTGCTCTAAAGCCCGCACTAAGTGAGAACCTGTAAATCCGCTGGCTCCCGTAACTAGCACCTTCATAATGCTTTTTCGTAAATGCGATAAGTTTTATAAATCTTGCCTCCCGCTGCTTCAATTAGCTTGCGCGAGGGAAAATTATCTTCATAAACCCAGGAAAGTTCCGCTTGCTTATAGGGTTTACCTTTTTGAATTCCCCCTTGCATTCCCAAATAAATCAAGGCGAGAGGCACCATTTTTCGGCGATATTCCGGCAGCGAACAAATGGCAATTACTCGTCCTCGATCAATTTGACGGCGATACCAAAGGAACTTAAGAATTCCCAGCCAATTTAACTTTCCATTGACGTGTTTTAGAGGAATATTGTAGTCGGGTAATCCCATCCAAAACCCAATCATTTCCCCGTTATATTCGGCAATTGGAAAGACATCCGGATCTACTAAAGTCTGTAGTTCTTTCGCTTCTTCTAAAAATTCTTCCTGGCTGCGCGGGGTTGAACTCCAGTTATTAGCGAAAGCGCGGTTAAAAAGATGATAAAGGCTGATGCAATCTTGCTCAAATCCTTCTCCTTTTGTTCTTAACGGACGAAAGGTAACACCTGATTTACAAGCAATCCGATAAGCTTTCTCAAATTCTGCTGATAAGGGTTTATCTAAAGAAAAATTATAGGCGTAAGCATCCTTAGCTTTATGCCAGCCATCTTTCTCTATAAATTCTGGATAGTAGGACGGATTATAGGGCATCATCACCATTGGTGGCGAGTCAAATCCGTCTACTAAAAATAAACAATTATTGTGAGTTGAGAGGTCGATGGGACCCCGAACAACCGTCATGCCTTGCTCCCGCAACCAGTTGCAGGCAGTCTCAAATAAGGATTGCGCGATCGCAAAATCTTGGACACACTCAAAAAAACCGAATAACCCAACATTTTTCCCTTCTCGTTCAATCAACCGATGATTGACTGCGGCAACAATACGTCCTACCGCCTGAGAACTATTTGCTCCCTCAGAGATAGCAATAAACTGTTGTAGTTTCCCGTACTGAAGGAACGGATTACTAGGAGTGAACTGCTTAGCAATACTGCTGCGAATTGGCGCTACCCAGTGAGGGTCATTCGCATAAACCCGCTCCGGAACATCCAGAAACATTTTGGTTTCTTCCGGAGTTGTTACCGCTTGAATTTTAACCTTTGTTGTTTGCTCTCCCACCATTTTTATAGTTGTAAAAGTGTCTAATGAAACAACTTTTATTTAGCTTTCCGAATTCCTTGATAAAGTCAATTCATTAAATAACTTAGCTTGCCAGAACCTTTTCTTGAGGAGTTTCTGTTCCTTTGTTCGCTAGATATTCGGTAAGCTGAGCTTCGATTTCGTCGCGCACAATTTGACGGTACTCGATGAAATGCTCAATATGGGCGCAATTAATTAAATAAGACTCAAATACACCCGGATTGTGCTGGATGATAGAGAACATCTGACGCCAAAACTGGAAGCGTGTATTGCGCTTCAGCCCCTGTCGCCAACAAATAATAAATAATGCCTTGATATCTGTGAATCCCGGCATTCGGAACTTCTTCTTGTGAGGAGTCGGCTTCATTTCTAGGAAGTGTCGATGGACTCGTGCCAGATAGCGAGCTGGTTCATACAGTTCCCAGAAGCAACTGACGTATTCACGAGCCAATTCTTCTAAAGGACGACTGGGGATAAAATTGGTAAGCGTTGTCTGGTGGATATTCGCCTCTTCACTCCCCTCCAGCAAACGACCCTCTTTTTGAAGTCGATGCCACAGCGCTGTATTGGGCAAAGCCTGAAGCATACTGAACAGTGCTTGAGGAATTGCTGTCGCTTCCACAAAATCAATAATCCGACGACCTGCTCCAGCCTTTTCACCATCAAAACCAATGATGAAACCAGCCATCACGCGCAAACCCGCCCGATTGATTTTCTGAACCGATTCCATCAGGGAATTGCGCGTATTTTGGAATTTTTGAGTCAGAGCCAGACTCTCTGTGTCTGGTGTTTCGATGCCCAAAAACACTGCACTGAAGTTGGCAGCGACCATCAAATCCAGCAATTCCTCATCCTGTGCTAAGTCCACCGAGGCTTCCGTCGAAAGGCGGAAGGGGTAGCCGCGAGCCGCCATCCAGGGACCGAGTTCGCGCAGCAAGAGCTTAACGTTGCGCTTGTTGCCGATGAAGTTGTCATCAACGACAAAAATGGAGCGCCGCCAGCCCAAATCATACAGAGCTTGTAACTCAGCGAGCAGTTGCGCGGGGGTTTTCGTGCGTGGCTTGCGCCCATACAGGACAATGATGTCGCAGAACTCGCACTGAAAGGGGCAACCCCGCGAAAACTGCACCGACATATCGTTGTAGGCTGTTAGCTCCAGCAGGTCGAATCTGGGAATGGGTGTGTTCGTGACATCCGGCTTTTCGCCATTGGAACGGAATACCCCCTCGGTTTCACCCCGTTCTAAAGCCTCGACTAAGAGCGGCAGGGTAATCTCGCCTTCGTCTAAAACCAGAAAGTCTACTCCGGCTTCCTGTGCCGCATTTGGAACTGAGGTAACGTAGGGACCACCGACCGCTACCAATTTGCCGCGCTGCTTCGCTTCGCGGATCAGGTGTAGCATATCGGGTTTCTGGACAATCATCCCGGAGATGATGACGAGGTCTGCCCAAGCCCAGTCTGCTTCAGTCTCACATCGAACATTGCGGTCTATTAAGCGGAACTCCCAAGTTTGGGGCAGAATCGCTGCGACTGTAATCATTCCCAGCGGAGGAAGCGATACCTTCCGTCCGATTAGTTCTAGCGCTTTGTCAAAAGACCAGAACGATTTGGGAAATTGTGGATAGAGGAGCAGTACACGCATCACGCACTCCAAAAAAGGGGTTAAGCAAACGGCTAGTCATAGGGCAATCTCAGGTTAAGCCTGGTATTGCTATGCACTAATCGTTGGTTTATACAATAAGTCCCGAACGGCTACCATTCCTGCCACCAAACGATCCATTTCCTCGTGAGTGTGGAGAGCGTTGACGGTAATGCGGAGGCGGGGTTTGGCAATAAACCAAATCGGAGAGACCCAAAGACCGCGCTCTTGCAAAAGTTGTCTGCCAAAGACCTTGGGATTAATCTCTGACGGTAAAATGACTGGGACAACGTTGGTCTCGCCAATTGCGGCAAAATCATTTTCAGCTAAGCGCGATCGCAAGTATCGGGTATTTTCCTGTAGCTTTTGGACTCGTTCTGGCTGTTGACGAACGATACGGATGCTTTCTAAGGCAGCCGCCGTGGTTGGTGGCGGTAAAGAAATAGTTCCAATTGAGGTAGGAGAAACATTCAGCAGGGGTTTTAACTCTGCGACGTGGCTGCTAATGGCGGCTCCGGCTGAGGCGGCAAACTTAGAGAAAGTCGTCATAATCAGCGGCACGACGCCCCGCTCAATCGCATAACTGGGCAAAATGCCAAAATGCTCGTAGATCCCTCTTCCCGTGGCTCCAATGGCACCGCTGGCATGAGCTTCATCCATTACCAGCACGCTGCCCTCGTATTTTTGCAGGACACCGATCATGTCGAGCAGCGGCGCGATATCCCCATCCATTGAGAATACGGCATCGGATACAACCAGAATGCGATCGCCAGGTCGGGCATATCGATGCAGTTTCCGCGCTAAATCCTCCACATTACAATGGCGGTAAGCTTTTACACGGGTGCGGGGGCTATTGCCAAACACTTTTCCGGAACGAGTCCCCGCATTGACGACGGCTGAGACAATGCAGCCATGATTGAGGACATCGGTGAGAATTAAAGTTTCGCGAGTGTTCTGGAATCCCGGCACGGGAATTGCCAGGTGGCAGAAGGCATCCATTAAGGCTTGCATCGCCATCCAAGCGTTCAGAAATAGCTGGGTGTGGGGTAGATGCTTAAAGGCTGAAATCTCGTCCTCTAGCTGTCGATGCAGATCGATTCGACCGCTCAAGACGGAGCAGGAGCTGTTTGAGGTTCCGTATTTCAGGATGGCATCAATGGCACCTTGCTTAACGGCTTCTTCGTGAACTAACCCTAAAACATCATTGGTGCAGAAGCTGAGAACGGTTTGACGCTCACCCGTCGCCGCGTCTTCAATCTCGACGGTATTCCCCTGCTTCTGATGACAGATATATTCATCGGGGTCAAGTCCGCTCTCGTACCAATGCTGGACATATTCTTTGACAATTTGCACAAGTTGACTCCTCTCAGCTTTTACCAGATAAGCGATCGCCTCTGGCTCAACAGTATATTTGCCAGACTCGGTTTCTGCTATCCAGGTCTGACGAAACGCCCGAAGGAAGAAGACCTCATCGTGTTTATGAATACATGGCTCCAGCTCCCAAGGGAGCCGCAACCCTGAGAAAGGGCTAGAGAATACACCGCTGCTAGGAGAGTTGCCTTCATCCGATTAGATTTTCTTGGGTGAGTTCAGATGGCTCTCTGGCGTTCGCGGAGTGTGCGCGTTCCCCGGAGGGGTTGCCGAAGGCTAGCGCATTCGCCTCAGCAAAAGAAATAGACTTTTCTGACTTCCCCTGATGATTTTGCGATTGACTAGATTCTTGCACAAATTTCTCATATTGCCGGACAATTAGCCGCTGGATAGCAATAATTGCTGGGTTAATTTCTACATAACGTCGCTGGGGATCGGCTAAGTAGGTTCGCTGCTCGCTTTCGATCATCTCAATGTCTTGGGCGAGAAATTTCAACAACACAAAGCGCGGGAGCAGGATTTGCAACCAAGGCTTGAGCGGGTTGAGTACCCATTTTGGCAGGCGGACTTTGAAAAAGAAAAAGGCAAAAGATCGGCTCTCAGTTAAGCCGACGGGCAATCGCATCAAGTATAGGGCGGAAACTCCCTGGAGAACGGTATAAAAGTGTGGGTAGCGATACTGAATCGAGATCGGTAAGGTGGTGACTTGGTCAGCGCGATCGCTCAATCCGAGAAACTGAGCCATGCGACCTTTGTAGGAAACATTGTATTCGGCGCAGACTGCCGCGTCTGTCTCTCGCAGACTCGTTAACACCGGATCGAACCAACCCTGCAATTTTTGGTGCAGAAAACCATGAAAAACGTCCATCGTGTTTTCGTTGCAGATGGAAAAATGGGCTTGGAAGTGGGCATTCACGGGCACCATTAACCAATCTGGCTCATCAAATTCAGGGATATCTGGCGGCTGACAGGTGGTGGCGAGAGCGCGATCGCCAGGGAAGATCCAGATAAGATTATATTTTTCTTGCACTGGATAACTGCGGGCTTGGGCGCGGGGAAGTTTTTGGGTGTCGGGAAGATAGGGAATGCTGACACAATGACCTTCACCGTCAAATTCCCAGCCATGATAAGCACACGCTAAGTTACACCCTTGGACGGTGCCCTTGTGGAGTGCGATGCCTTTGTGAGGGCAAGCATCCTCTAAGGCATGGAGATTCCCTTGAGTATCGCGAAAAATTGCGATCGCTTGCTGCCAAATAACCACAGGCTTGATTTCACCGGGCTTCAGTTGGTCTGCCCAACCCACCGGATACCAGTGATTCCCATTGATGCCCACCTCTCGAACAGCATTCTGAACGGTCTGGCTGGTTAGCGTCGTAGCCAGTTCCATGAATTGTGCCTCTGTTGCCGGTTTCTGTGACAATATTTAGCTTCCTAGCCACCGATAAGTCAATATCAATTTGTTTTGTCTTTTAGGATTTTTCAAATGATCAATCACCCATCACCCAGAACAGCCCAAAAATAAGTTGATTTCCACCTATCTAGGTTATGATGACCAAACATTGCAGGTTTCTGGCTTATGTTGGGCGATCGCAGACTGTTAGTGCTGCTGGCAGCAGGCTCCCTGACGACCATGACGGGGGGAGTCATTGCGCCAATTTTGCCAGAAATGGTGCAACAACTTCACCTCGATCCCGCGTTTGCCGGTAACTTGGTGAGCCTCCATTGCCTGACGATTGCCCTATTCAGCCCATTGCTAGGGATTTTGGCAGATCGAGTGGGTCGATTACGGGTGCTAATTCCTTCCCTGATTCTCTACGCAGTGTTAGGCACGGCAGGAGCTTTCATGCAAACGCTGACGCCGCTGTTAGTGATGCGGGGGTTGCTGGGTATCGCCAGTGGGGGGATTGCGGCGGCGAGTCTGGGCTTGCTGGGGAATCTGTATGAAGGCGAAGCGCGCTCGCAAGCTTTAGGTTACGCGACCAGTACCCTCACCCTGACGGGTATTGCTTTCCCGCTTTTAGGGGGCTGGGTGGGTGCCACTCACTGGCAATACGCTTTTTATCTGTATGGGCTGGGGTTGCCGCTGGCGTTTTTGGTTGCTTTAATTTTGAAAGAAAAGCCACCGAAGCTTCGGGTTAAAGAACGCGCCACGGATTCAAACCAAAAGCTGGGTAAAATCATCGGACAGTCCCACGCCTTGCAGTTGTTACTGACCCTTTGCTTAGCCTCAGTGGCAATGTATGCCGTCGTTATTTACGCACCCCTTTACCTCAAGGCAACGATAGGGGCAGGAGCATCTCTCAATGGGATTGTCCTGGCATCGCGGGCAGTTGGGGCAGCTGCTGTCTCCGCTTTTGCTGCCAAGGGCCTCGCCAAGCGACTCGGTTTAAATCGAGCCACCGCAACCGGATTTGCCCTGATGGCATTAACCTTGGCAACCATCCCACTGCTGTCCCAACTCCTCTGGATTTTGATAACAGCGGTACTCTTCGGGGTGGGATTTGGGATTGTGCTACCCAACCTGTATAGCGCTTTAGCCGATCTCGCCCCCTCACAACTCCGGTCTAGCGTGCTGGCAATCGGAACGGGTGCCGGTTTCCTCGGACAGTTCCTCTCCCCGATTCTCCTAGGGCCAGCGATCAATTATGGCGGCTTGCCAGGGGTTTTTTATGGGGCAGCGAGTGTCTCGATGGTGGCAGGATTGCTGCTTTTCTTTGGTAGCAAAGACAAATTTAATCGCGATCCTCTGGAAGTCTAACCTCTTGCTCCACTTCCAGTCCAGCTAGAAAATTCCGATCTTCGCTAATATGGGGAAATTTTAGTTGAGAATCCGGAATTCCCCTTTCTACTTGACGTTGGCGAACTTTGGCAAAGCTGCCAGGAGCCAGAATTCGCAGTCGGGGAGGAGGCACCTGATCCTTGCGTTTGGATTGATAGTAAACGTTAGTTTCCTTTAGTTTACGGTCAAAGCTGGCTAAAAAAGCAAGGCGATCGCTCAAAATATGACCGTCAACGAGTTCAATATTCACTAGATAATGGGCGGGGAACTCATTTTCGGACAAAGTGATACAAAAATCCTCTAATGGCAAGCCAAATTCTTGTTGCAGGCTTTGCATCACTTGAGTGGCATGAAATTCGGTCGTCTTTTCCGTCGTGGAAGACAAAATCCCGCCTCGACGGTGACGAAATACAATCAGAGGAGCCTGCTCGTAAAAGCCCAGAACTTCTACAACATCACCAATATCGTAACGGTAGAAGCCGCTATAGTTGGTCATCAGAATCCGGTACAGTTCTCCCGCTTTCACTTCCGTGGCAAGTAAGGTTTTGGGATGCTCTTCCTCCCACTGGTCTTGCGGGATAAATTCAAAAAAGCCTGCTTCAATGGCTAAGATGCTGCCATCGTTGTTGAGGTCGTGGTAAATACTAAAGGTGCCTTCAGCGGAGGCGAAAACAGCCCCAAAGCTAGGGATGTCGTCAAAGTAGGAGGGAAATCGCTCAAAGTAAAAATCTGAGGTTCCTCCCCGCGCGGTGGCGGTAAAAGATAGCTCAGGCCATGCTAGTTTTGGGGTAAGCCGTCCCTCTGATTTTAAGATTTCCCGCAATTGAGCGGCGCGACCTGGATTTGCTGACCATTGCCGTTCCAATTTGGCTCGAAGTTCGGGTTCGAGTGTTAACCAACTGGCAATGGTTCCGGTTTCGATGTCTCGGATCAAATCTTCCGCGTAGCGCTCTAAATAGTTGCAGATTCGCAGGATGAGCATGGGAAAATTGGCTCCGATTCCGCGCATCGAGCGATCGCGCAGGGCAAATAAGAAGCAAAGATAATGGCGGGTGATACTATCCGCTGCTTGTAGGGTTTCGTAAGGATGGGCAAAGAGTTGTTCGTAGAGAAATTTGCCCATGCGGAGGACGCCTGTACCTCCCGGCCCATATTCAATCCCGCCACTGGTGCGTCCCGTGATTTGGGCGGTGTTGGTGACTAACAGTTTGCCAAATTTTCGATCTTGCGAACGCAGCGCCTCACCTAAAAAGCCGATGCAAGTCAGATTCGCCCATCCCAACGAGTTCTGAAATCGCTGAGTCACCGGGATTAATTTCTGATTTCCCGTCGAGCCACTGGTCGTATTGAGATAAACGACCGGATCTGGCGTTAAAATATTTTTTTCACCTTGGGCAATGCGTTCAGTATAGGGTTCATAGCTGCTGTAAGGCAGAATCGGAATCTGTTGTTGAAATTGCTCGATTGTTTTGATATCTCTCAGCCCATATTTGCGACCTAATTCGGTATCTTTATGAGCCTGCAATAGCTCCTTTAATAACTGCTCCTGTACAGCAGAAGTCCTGCGAGTTTTTTTCACAAAATTCGCCCTGGCACGTTCAGCAATCGTTGTCAAAACTGGTAGCAATAGATTTGCCATTAGTGCATTAGATCCATTAGCAAGAATAACTAGATGTCGATTAAAGCAGATTTTTTCTTTTTCTTCAAACTAAATGCTAAACTTCGCTAGTAGTGATTATTCATAATGTCTTTATTAATGACTAATGAGCGATGAAAACGAAGCTTTTTGGGGACAGTTATAGCAGTTCTATAGGAGTTGTAAATTTTATGAACCGCGTTGGCGAAGCCTGCGCGTTGGCGTTAGCCTCGCGTTAGCGATAGCGCTTAGACGCCAAGAGCGATAAGGAAGAGAGAAAAGAGATATCTAAGCTTTCATAAATGAATTATGATTATATATCCAACTATTATTGACTCAAAATAAGTGAGGAGATAGGTATGGAAACCAAATCGGAAAATGTCATAAAATTAGACTTGGAAAAGCGGGTCAAGCCAATCGAACGAGTGGATATTTCATCGATAACACCAGAAATATTTTTTGAAAAATATCAAAAAACCGGAACTCCTGTTATCATGACGGGCTTATTGGAAAGTGAAGGTGACTGGAATCTAGACTATTTATGTGAAAAATTTGGCAATCAAGAGTTAATGTTCCGGAATCCAGGGCGGGAAAGAGAAAAGCAGGAAAAGCGCAAATGGAAAAGCATCGGCAGTGGCGTGAATTTGCAAAGTATGCCATTCACAGAATATGCAGAGATGTTGCGTAACCATAAGGCTCATGAAAATGACATTAACCTAGGAAAATGTCCCCTCAAAAATACTCCGCTTGCAGATACCCAGTCTTTAAAAACAATTGGCTCTCGGCTGGGTTTAACGAAGCCTGCAAGCGAACTGAACATCTATGTAGCTCCGGGAGGTCATCGTTCAGGCTTACATTATGACTCAGTGGACGGCACGCTGATGCAACTGCATGGTGCCAAAAAAATAGTGTTTTTTCCACCCTCAGAGACATACAATCTCTATCCATTTCCGGTGTATATTCATTTGCGCCACGGCTTAAAATTGCGTTCTTGGTTTAGTCAGGTGGATCTGGAAAACCCCGACTTTAACTCATTGCCAAAATTCAAGGAAGCACTCCAGCATAAACGCGAAGTAATCCTTGAGCGAGGGGAAACGCTTTATATTCCTGCCGGTTGGTGGCATGAAGTCATCGGATTGGGCGATGAAATGGTGTGTGCAGTCAATCGTTTCTGGAGGATATATCCTACATCACGAGCCGTGTTCTCTTGGAGTCGATGGCGTGCAGCTTGTGGAATGATATTTGCATTACCCTATACTTTTTTAAATTTAGCGATCGCGTTAGGCAGCCGCAACAGAAAACAAAAAATTAGCAAGATTTCCCATAGGATGTAAGCGTCCTAGCCAATTAAATCGGAGCAAAAAACTTTAGGTGTGCGTCGCGATACAGAAAAACTGTGAGGAATGGAGTTTATGAGCTTATTAGCAAAGCTTTCTGTAGGAATCGCTTGTTTTACTTTGGCGTTTATCTTGGCAAGTTTAGTGGAATATTGGCTACATCGCTTGATGCACGTCTCGCCTCGGATTGGCGAACGTCATCGAGATCATCACCGTCGTAACGAAGGACAGGGGGTGTTGTGGGAGTTTCGAGACTATGTTAGGGGCAGTTTGCTGGTAATGTGTTTGATGTTTTTCTACTCGTGGGAGGCTGGAATCGGTTGGTTCCTCGGTGGCTTATTCTATGCTGCATTTTCAGCCTATGCCCATCAGCTACAGCACGAAAACCCCACCAAGTGCTTCTGGATGAAGATGCCAGTTCACTACGTGCATCACAAGTATGGAATGTGGCATCACAATTTTGGTTTGGCGGTAGATTGGTGGGATCGGGTTTTCGGCACTTACAAGCCAGTAGAATGGCTGGGCGAAGAGGAACTGAGTCAACAGCCACGGGGTTATTTGCAACTCCGGTGGCGGTAGGAATGTCCTAGCTGGAATGGGATTGACGCAGGTAGCCGGGAAATAAATTTCCGGCTTAAAGCTAAAGTAAGCTAAAGCTTACTGGGGTAAGCCATTGAACCCGTTTGAACGGGTTTTAGCTTTAAGCCCAAACTTTAGTTTAGGGCTGACTTAATGACATTCTCCTCGCTGCCATCCCAAGGGTAAAATGTCCAAACTGGGTTAAAGCAACCTAAAAAAATTCTAATTTCTCTCCCTTTCGCAAGAGACTTAGTGATATCGTTCCTACAACGCTTTGAGTTTGACAAATTCGGGTTTCAACCGCAGGAGAATTACTTTGAGCTACTTCCAGGAGGCTAAAGCCCACTTTGTTGCGAGTCATCAGCATCCCATCAACCAGTTTCTGCACCACTTGACTAATGTGCTAGCGATCGCCGCTGTGGGTTTTCTGTTTTATGATTGGCGGTTAACGCTTGTGTGTTTAGTCCTCACCCAAGTATTCGCTTTGGGCGGTCATGCTGTCTTCGAGAAGAATCACCCGGCTTTTGTCAAGTACCCCGGCATTACCATCCTGGTTTCCCTCATGTGGTCTTTTGAGAACTGGTTTGGACTGCGCCAAGTTTGGACATACTTGAATCGCAAGCAGAAAGCGTTGAATTAAATTTCAGCCGCAAGGCGAGTATTCAATTAAAAACATTGTGTCTTCATCGGGGCAGGCTTCTATCCGACGCCCTGAAAACCTGGAATTTATTTGCAGGTAACGATTGAGCAATTAATTAAGGAGTTTTCATGTATCAAGGTCTACTGGTAATTGATGCAGATGCCCATAAAATAGAAAATCCTTTAGTAATGCGGGATTATCTAGAGCCAGAGTATCGCGATCGCATCGGTTTAGCGATTGATAGTCTTGGCGACCAACGGGCGAGAATCGTAGACTTTAATCCCGCAACAGGTAAAAACGACTTTATGCGGATGTTTCCGCAACCTCAAGGACTGGGGAAAGGTGGCTTTCGCAACCTGCATCCCGATACAACTTTGGGGGCAATGTTCAATCGAGTGCGGATTGAACACATGGATCGAGAAGGCATTGACATCCAGGTAATCTACGGCACGCTCAACTTAGTCTTTTCGAGCTTATTGGATAAGGACTTTGCGATCGCGCTGTGTCGTGCTTACAACAACTACATTGCCGACGACTGTCGGGGTTACGATAACCGGCTCAAACCGATTGGTGTATTGCCTCTACAGGATGTAGATGCCGCGGTTGCTGAAATGCACCGTTGCATCAACGAACTGGGCATGATTAGCGTCGCCGTTGCCCCAAACCTACCGATTCCCCATCCGAAAGCGCCTCAAGCTTTCCCCGATATCCGCACCTGTAAAGCGATTAGCCATCCTGACTTCCGCCCTATCCTGCAAGCAGCCGCCGATTTGGATATTGGTCTGGGCATTCATGGAGGGCCGGGATCTTACATGGTGGGGGGGATTTCCGATCATGTGGAAACCTTTGTTCTGACGCACATTTTTGTGCAGCGAAACCAGCAACAATTGGCTTTAGCCAGAATGGTTTTTGATGGGGCGTTTGAGCAATTCCCCTCCCTGCGGGTTGGCTTTTTAGAAGGCGGTTGTGGTTGGGTGCCGGATCTTGCCCATGCTTTCCACGAGCATTGGGAAAAACGCATCCGTGACTTTGACCCCAAGCATCCCTATCGTCCTTCCCTGATGGAATTCACCAAGCTGATGATTCAGGAAAGAGGCACTCACAACAATATCAACCTGATTAGTCAGGCAAAAAATCTCTTCGATCTCCTGTGGAATGCTCAGCATGACCCGGCTCAGATTGAGGATGCAAGTCTTTATGAGCATTACGATCTCCGCCATCGAGATCCTTTGGAATACTTCGAGCGGGGTCAAATCTTTACTTCCTTTGAATCAGACGATCCAGGCCCTGCTTATCTTCACATTGCGATGGGAGAAATTGGCAAACATCTGGCTTGCTTCTCTGGAGATTATGGGCACTGGGATGGGGTACTCCATGACTGTGTCAAGGATGCTGCAACTGTTGCTGATTATGACCGGGAGCATTTAGAACTATTGCTTAGCGGCAATGCACTGGCTCTGTATGGCGATCGCCTGCGCCAATCTGCGCCGAATCAAATCGCTGATGCAGCCAGCCTGAACAGTACGGTTAATTAGCCCTTTTTGAGCGCAGACAATTCCGTTACGAACACGGGGCAATGCCCCGTGTCCCTAGGAGGATTTGTATTGAACCCCAAGTGACAACCGATTGAAAAGGATTAGGGACAAAACAAAGTTTCGCGGGTTTCGCGCCCAGTAGTGGGATTGGTACCGGACGCTATTTTACACAACTGTTGTTGCACATCCTGACGAAGCAGCACATCTGTAAAATCGGCTCCATCAATAATCGCACCTTCAAACTTAGTGTTAAAGGCAAACGCCCCTTCCAAAACCGCGTTCTTTAAGTTCGCTTTGGTCAAGCGGGCTGTGTCCAGAGTTGCGTTTCTGAGATCGGCTCCTTCTAAATTGACGCTTTCCAGATTAGCCCCAAAAAAACTGACACCCCGCAAATTCGTATGACTCAGGTTACTACTGCGGAGATTGGCTTTAGTAAAGCTGGAGTCGGTCAGCTCTTTGCCGGAGAAATCTACACCAATCAAAAATTCTTTGTTGTAGTCGTTCGCCCAGGCGGGAGATGCGATCGCGCCAAAAGAGGCAATGGCGATCGCCACAAGCAATAAACCGAGTAAAATTGTCGAAATCCGATTATCTAGCCTACACTTCATGCTGGTTCCATTTGATGGAAAACCGTCGTCTATCTCATTATCCCGATATCGGTGTTTTAGGAGAAGACCTAGTTGCTCAATGGTTGATTTCCCAAGCCTGGGAAATTCTTGAGCGCCGGTGGCGTTGCCGCTGGGGAGAAATTGATATAATTGCGCGACAACGCCCAGATGAAGGTAAGGGAGGGGGAGACAGAAAGACAGGAAGACAGCGGGAGGAAGAGTTTCCCACTACCCATTACCCATCACCCGTTCCCCATTGCCCCATTACCCTGTCCTCTTGCTTAATCTTTGTCGAGGTCAAAACTCGCAGCCGGGGAAATTGGGATGCGGATGGAATGCTAGCGATTACACCGCAAAAGCAAGCTAAACTCTGGCGCACAGCAGAGATTTTTTTGGCAGAGCGTCCAGATTTAGTAAATCTTCCTTGCCGGTTTGATGTCGCTTTGGTCAGATGTCAGCGTCCTAAGACCAATACTGTTCTGCTACCAGAACCTGAAAAGCTCCCTTTGATTTCTTTACCAGAACCTAGAAATTTAGCTGTGGGAGAATATCAGTTGAGTCTACAAGACTATATTCAGTCCGCTTTCGATGAGCCGTTAAGTTAATTAAGCTAGAGTTTCCGGGCAATATCCCAGCCCTTTTGTGAACTGCTGGCGAAATGCTTCAATATCGCTCCGATCGGGACTACCATGAGAAACCACAGCGACTTGGTAGCGACGCATCACATCGATGGGGGACTGTCCAGTTTCCAGACTCCAAAGCGCCATCTGGAGGCGAATAGCCGGTTCGTAGGGAATACCCAGTTCGTTCATGAACGCCCGGAAGTCACCATCTTGCTGCGCGTTTAGATGGTTACTCATTTTGACCTTGATCACCCAGCCATCAATCTGATGAATCACCGTCATTAAACGAACGGGCAACTGGGGCATTGTGTGTAAATACTCAACCACCCGTAGTGTCAGGCTGGCATTGGCCAGAAAGTAGACGTATTCCATGAGAAGTTCTTAGTGTCTAGGTCATGCTGGTTCTATAACTCTCATTCTCCATGAGTAAGATAGTCTGCGATAGGGGAGAAGCCCCCGTTCTTATCTGGGGGTATTTACCCAATCTGCAAAGTTAAATTGATCGATTCCTTATCAGTAAACTAACGGCATGACAGAATTTAACGAAGACAGTCACATCAGCGATCCCCGGTTGGGAGAGTCAAAAGCCGTTAGTGGGGCAAGAAGATTAAAGATAGACAGCCCCGAATCCTTACGGTTTCAAGCTGAAGCACCCAGCGGGGATGATATAGATATCGATCGGTTAATCGCCAGTTATGACTATGAACTCCCGGCAGAACTGATTGCCCAGAATCCATCTGTGCCAAGGGATAGTGCGCGTTTGCTGGTGGTATCCCCAGATCATCCCAGCCACGCCATTTTTCGGGATTTACCCGACTTCCTCCAGTCCGGAGATTTACTGGTATTAAATAATACTCGTGTCATCCCTGCCCGCCTCCGGGGTCGTAAATCTACGGGTGCCCCCGTGGAGGTGTTGCTGCTGGAGGAACAGCAGAACAACTGCTGGCTAGCTTTGGTGAAACCAGGGCGACGTCTGCAACCGGGGGCGCAGATATTCTTTGAACCACAGAAACTAGGGGCTGAGGAAAAATTGAACCCAGCCTCAAGCCCGAATCAATTGAGTGCGACGATTTTGTCTAGGGATGAGGCGACGGGGGGGCGGGTGTTGCAGTTTGATGTTCCAGCCGGGAGTCGGTTTGAAGATTTGTTGGAGGAATACGGTCAAGTGCCGCTACCTCCTTACATTACAGATTCCCAATCCCAGGCGGAACAGTACCAAACTGTGTATGCCCAGGCTCAAGGAGCGATCGCTGCTCCCACGGCTGGGCTACACTTTACCCCAGAGTTACTCCAGCGCTTGCAAGAACGAGGAATTCAGCAGGCTTCGGTGACGCTGCACGTCGGGGTCGGGACGTTTCGCCCGGTGGAAGTGGAGGATATCACCACCCACAAAATGCATGGGGAGTGGGTAGAAGTCCCCAAGTCTACGGTGGAACAAATTCGGGAAACCAAGGCGCGCGGGGGTCGGATTATTGCCGTGGGGACAACGGTGGTGCGATCGCTTGAGTCAGCTGCTATGAATGGGGAATTACACCCCTTCAGGGGCAAGACGGAGTTATTTATCTATCCTGGCTACCAGTGGCGGGTAGTGGACGGGTTAATTACCAATTTCCACTTACCCCGTTCGAGTTTGCTGATGTTGGTGGGTGCTTTAATCGGGCGTCAGCGGTTGCTGGAATTGTACCAAGTGGCGACAAAGCATCGGTATCGCTTCTATTCTTTTGGGGACGCGATGCTAATCTTGCCGGAAGCCACAATCAGATGACGATGGGACAAGTTAAGGTAATGAGGAATGTCAATCATCGCTGGTCAGTGGTAAATTGCAACTGACAACTAATTACCTTCCCAATTACCTTTTCCTAAATAGCGAGTGGTGCGGGGTTCTAGATATGCTTAAAAACCACAAACGAATTTATCTCCTTGCGGCTGCTTTGATCGGTCTTGGTTTGACGACTACCAGCACTGCCTTTGCTGGTGAATCGCGGAATGGGCGACAAAAGACAACCTCTTTTGAGTCGCCCGTACTCACTAAGCAGATGGTCGAAGGTCTATACACTCAAGATTTTGAGGCAGCGACTTACTTCCAACAAGGGGTGACGCGGTATAATCGCGGAGACTATCGGGGGGCAGAGCTAGCTCTTCGCAAAGCGCTTGAATTCGATTCCAGCATTGCGATGGCTTATTATCTATTGGGGAATTCTCTAGCCGAGCAAGGACAGCTTGAGAAGGCAACGAATGAGTACCTGCAAGCGCTTCGTCTCGACCCCAATTTGGGAGAGGCTTACTACAATTTGGGAGTTGCTTTATATAAGCAAGGGCAACCCGACGCCGCACTGACTGCGTATGAACGAGCGCTAAGTTTAAATCCCAAGTTGGCAGATGCTTACTATAATGTGGGCTTGGCGATGGAGGCAAAAGGTCAAACACAAGAAGCGATCGCTGCCTATCAGCAGGCGATTCAGAATGACCCGAAATATGCAGTCGCTTACTATAATCTGGGACTGCTGTTAGTCAACCAAAATCAAAATGAAGCCGCGATGGCTCAGTTTCAAAAAGCAGTTGAACTTGACCCAACGCTTGCCGATGCTCAATATCAACTGGGGTTACTTTACGCGCAGCAAAATCAGCCGACACAAGCAATTAACGCCCTGAATGCAGCGGCTTCTAAGAATCCGAACTTGGCAGAGGCTCAGTACCAGATGGGTTTAATTTTTGTCCAGCAAGGTAACTCCAAAGCGGCAGCCAATCGATTCAAGCAGGCGGTGCGTCTCAATCCCAATGATGGCGACGCTTATCAACAATTGGGAGCAATGCTGTTAAAGGAGAACCAGGTCAAAGATGCAGCTGCGGCATTGAGGGAAGCCAAGCGCCTCAACCCAAATGATGCCGTGACTCTTTATAATCTGGGCGTGGCTCTGCAACGGCAAGGTCTGCTGGCGGAAGCGATCGCGAATTACCAAGAAGCGATTGTCCTCAATTCCACTCTGGCAGATGCCTTTTTTAACTTGGGAGTAACGCTGCAACAAACTGGACGACGCGAAGAAGCAATCCCCTTTCTTTTTCAAGCTAAAACGCTATTCAATCAGCAGGGGAATGCAGACAAAATTGACCAGATTAACCAGTTTCTACAGCAGTTAGGGGCTTCTTGAATTAAAAATTAAAAATTAAAAATTAAAAAAATATCTTGATTAATTTTTAATTTTTAATTTCTTAAATGGGTAGGCGATTAATGTCTTTGTTGGAACCAATCACAACCATTGCGGCTCCCTTATAGAGTCGATGGTTGGGATTGGGATTAATTTCAAACTTGCCATTGTGACTGACTGCTAGCAGATTTAAACCATAGCGGCTGCGAAGTTGTAGTTCAGAGATGGTTTTGCCGTGAAAATCGTCTGGAATAATAATTTCTACAATACTGTTATCAACGTCCAGATCGAATCGATCTAAAATAGCTGGTTTAGTCAGCGATCGCGCTAACGTGCACCCCATTTCATGCTCTGGAAATACCACATGATCTGCCCCGACTTTTGTCAGGAGTTTCATATGGATTTCCGAGGATGCTTTTGCTACCACATGAGTCACCCCGCCTTCCTTCAGATTCAGGGTCGTTACCACGCTAGCTTCGAGATAATTCCCAATCGCCACAATGACCGTATCAAAATCAAAAATTCCTCCCTCTTTAAGCGCAGCGGGTTCAGTCGAGTCCAGCTGCAAGGCATGGGAAGCGATTTGATCGGTCAAAACTTGGGCGACTCTCTTTTCCTCGGCGTCAATACCCAGCACTTCGTAGCCCAGATGGTGTAAGGTCGAGCAGACGCCACGACCAAAACGACCTAACCCAATGACTGCGAATTGATTCTTGGTATTAGTGCTGAGACTGCGAAAAAAGTTTAAAGATGATAAGTTCACAAATAAACTCCGAACTGACTCATTGAGTTAGGGATCATTCGTCGAAAACAATTGTCGGTTTAAACCGACCTTTTAACTTTCAACCTTTTAATCTACAAGCTGCAATTGGGTCACAAACAACTGACAAAAAGCTTAAAGATTACTCAGGTTCTAGCTTATCAAGCATCGGGAATGCGATCGCTATCCGACCAACAAATTCTCCTCCGGATAGCGGATAATGCTGGGACTGGGATTTCCCAGAATCGCTGACATCAGGAGCAAAACTCCCACCCGACCGATGTACATGGTGGCAATCAATACCAGTTTGGCGAAAACTGAAATGCTCGCTGTAATCCCAGTAGAAAGTCCAACAGTAGCGAAGGCTGAAACAACCTCCAATAAAATTTGGATAAACGCCAATTGTGGATCGCTTATCGCAATTAAAGTGGTGGAACCAATGACCACCAGAAGCGAACCAACTGTCACCCCAGTCGCTTTCACAATTAGCGCCTTCGGGATTTGGCGCTGGTAAGAAACTACTTCTTCCTTCCCTTGTAATGCTGAAAAAGTAGAACTCAGTAAAACCCTTGTCGTCGTGGTTTTAATTCCGCCGCCGGTACTACCAGGATTTGTCCCAATAAACATTAAGGCAACGGTAATAAAAAGAGACGCTTCGGTCAATTTCCCGATATCAATGGTATTAAAACCAGCCGTTCGAGGTGTTACCGATTGAAACCAAGCCGCCATAAGCTTCTCGGGGAAACTAAGTGGGCCAAAGGTTTGGGGATTGTTGAATTCTGTAAACAAAAAGAGAATTGTTCCCAGGATGAGGAGAAAGAGAGTGGTCGTGGTAGCAATCTTAAAGTTGAGAGAAAAGACTACACAAGCTTGACTTTTGGATAAGCGATCGCGCGTCCATAAATACGCTTCCATAATCACTTCATAGCCAATCCCACCCAAAATAATCAAGGCAGTGACAATCAGGTTGAGCAAAGGCGATCGCACATATTGCATCAAATTATCTGAAAACAAGCCAAAGCCTGCATTATTAAAAGCATTCACACTATGAAAAATCGATAGCCAAAGACCGCGATCCAACCCGTAGTCGGGTACAAACACCAGCATCAGTAAAAAGATGCCAGTAATTTCAATAATCAGCGTCGTGGCAATGATTGAGCGTACCAAGTCCACCACACCAGCTAATCCTGGCTTGTCGAGCGATTGTTGAATCGCTATCTTGTCTCGCAGTCCAAACTTGCGTCCTAGCAACAGCAACAGGCACGTCGTTGCCGTCATGTAGCCCAATCCGCCTACCTGAACCAGCAAGACAAGGAACAATTGTCCCCAAAACGAATAAAATTTCCCCACATCGACCACCGATAAACCAGTTACGCAGACCGCAGACGTGGCAGTAAATAGCGCGATTATCGGATTGCTCCAACTGCCGTCACTGGTTGAAAACGGCAGCATCAGTAAAATCGTTCCCAAAGTGACGAGGGCAAGAAATCCCAAGCAAATAGTTCGGGCAACAGTCATGGTCTAGGGGTCTATCAGGAAAAGTCTTTTTAGAGCTTACTGCTTTCCGAGTTCTGGTAGGCTAATTTTCAGCAACACCGCCTGAAAATTTCATGACTTCAACTCTTTATCAGCAAATTCAGCAGTTCTACGACGCTTCCTCTGGTCTGTGGGAACAGATTTGGGGCGAACATATGCACCACGGATACTATGGCGCTGATGGTACTCTGAAAAAAGACCGGCGGCAAGCGCAAATTGACTTAATTGAAGAATTGCTCAAGTGGGGTGAGGTGCAGGTCGGGGCGGATTTGAAACCCGCCCCCGCCAATATCCTCGATGTCGGCTGTGGGATTGGCGGCAGTTCCCTTTACTTGGCGCAAAAATTCAACGCAGCAGCAACGGGAATCACTCTGAGTCCCGTCCAGGCAGCGAGAGCTAAAGAACGGGCAGCCGTTGCTGGATTAAGCGATCGCACATCGTTCCAGGTGGCAGACGCTCTGAATATGCCCTTTGCTGACGATTCCTTTGACTTTGTATGGTCGCTCGAAAGTGGCGAACATATGCCCAATAAGCAGAAGTTCTTGCAGGAGTGCTACCGGGTGCTGAAGCCGGGGGGGACTTTTCTGATGGCAACGTGGTGTCATCGTCCTGTCGGAGGCGCAGATGGGCAGCTGACAGATGATGAGCGGAAACATCTGGCGGAAATTTACCGCGTGTATGCTTTGCCTTACGTGATTTCGCTGCCAGAATATGAAACGCTGGCTCGTAAAGTTTCCTTCGAGAATATTCGCACGGCAGATTGGTCAAAAGCTGTCGCCCCATTTTGGGATATCGTGATTGATTCGACGCTCGATCCCAAAGCCATTCTGGGTTTGCTTTTCTCTGGCTGGACAACGATTCAAGCGGCGCTTTCACTCGGATTAATGAGCCGGGGCTATGAGCAAGGCTTGATTCGATTCGGATTGCTCTGTGCGACTAAGAAATAACGTTTGGGAACAAAAATTGCTTAAAATCAAGCCTGAGTATTCATTCAGGCACGCATGAGCCAGATTTCTCCTGAAAAGTCTTCCCTTCCCAAAACCAGTCCTTCTGAGTCCCACCCGGTGCGGCGTACTGGTTCCTGGCTCTACGCCTTATGGAAGTTCTCCCGCCCTCATACGATTATTGGCACCAGCCTGAGCGTGATGGCGTTGTACGCGATCGCACTTGCAACAGCTTCCGGGGGCGTTACCAGCGTCGAACAGTTTTTGGGTGCATGGATTGCCTGTCTGGGCGGAAATGTCTACATTGTCGGGCTAAATCAGCTCGAAGATGTGGAAATTGACAAAATTAACAAGCCCCATTTGCCCATCGCTGCTGGTGAATTTTCTAGGGCGCAAGCTCAAATTATTGTCGCCATTAGTGGAAGTGTGGCGCTGCTGTTAGCGCTTTTTCTAGGACGATATTTACTGTTCACGGTGGGGGTTAGTTTAGCCATTGGTACAGCCTATTCTCTGCCGCCGATTCGGTTAAAACGATTTTCCTTTTGGGCAGCGCTGTGCATTTTCACTGTGCGCGGAGTCATTGTCAATTTAGGGCTGTTTTTACACTTCAATTGGGTATTGCAAAAAAGTCAAGAAATTCCGGCATCAGTCTGGGCGCTGACGATGTTTGTGTTGGTGTTTACGTTTGCGATCGCTATCTTTAAAGATATCCCCGATATGGAAGGAGATAAGCAGTACAACATCAACACATTTACGATTCAACTCGGTAAGCCAGCCGTCTTTAATCTCTCTCTTTGGGTGATTACGGCCTGTTACCTGGGCATGATTGTGGCTGGGATATTATCCCTAAGTGCGGTTAATTCCACATTTTTGATAATTACTCATGTATTCGCACTCTTGTTGCTGTGGTGGCGAAGTAGAAGTGTAGATTTGCAGGATAAGAGCGCGATCGCATCTTTTTACCAATTTATTTGGAAACTCTTTTTCTTGGAATATCTGATTTTCCCCGCTGCCTGTCTTTTAGCATAAGAAAGGTTAAAACAATCGTCAGGGTAAGCTTAAGCAAAATAGAACTGCTAGAAGTGCCGGAGGGCTACCAAGGGTGGAAACAGAAACATCTCAAATAACTTATTTTCTGGCTGTCGCTGTCGTCGGGATTAGTCTGACTCTCCTGGGTTTTTTCTTGGGGAAGACATTCGTCGCTTCAAACTTTTTTAAAAAAGGAGTGACACTTTATAAAGAAAAAGATTATGTGGGTGCAGAGGCAGCTTTTCGCCAAGTGATTCAGCGACACCGCACCAATGACATGGCGCGATTGCTATTGGGAAATGCGCTAATGGCGCAAGATAAGATTGACGAGGCAACGCCGATATATCGGGAATTGATTGAGCGATCGCCCAAAAATGTCGATGCTTATTTGAGGTTGGGAGACACGCTGATTAAACAAGACAAAATCGAGGAAGCGATCGCAATTCTTCAAAAAGCTAGAAACTTATATAAAGCGGGTACAACCGAGCAACAACAACTCGATCAACTCATCCAAGAAATGGACATCCCGAAATAAGCTTCAAATTCATTTGAGCGCAGCCAAATCATGACTGAGCGTACCGGAAAAGTATATCTGGTGGGGGCGGGACCGGGAGATGTTGCTTACCTCACCGTCAAGGCACAACATCTGCTGGTTGAGGCAGAGGTGTTAGTCTACGACGCCCTCGTAGATGCCCAGTTGTTGGAGTTGGTGCCTGAAAGTTGCCTGAAGTTGGATGTGGGCAAACGCGGTGGACAACCCAGCACACCGCAAGCGGAAATTAACCAACTGCTGGTGGAACACTGTCAGCACAGCAAGCAAGTTGTGCGGCTAAAAAGTGGCGATCCGTTTATTTTCGGGCGTTCTACTTCAGAAATTCAGGCATTAATTGCCGCTGGGTGTCCTTTTGAAGTCGTACCGGGGATTTCTTCAGCACTGGCAGCACCGTTGCTGGCGGGGATTCCGCTGACAGATCCGGTGATGAGCCGAGGTTTTACGGTGATTACTGCCCATGAGCCAGATGTTTTGGACTGGGAAGCGCTGGCGCGGATGGAAACGCTGGTAATCTTGATGGGTGGGCGCAATCTCGGTGAAATTGTCTATCAGTTGCATCGATATGGGCGATCGCTTTCTACTCCCGTCGCTGCGATTCGTTGGGCGGGAACGCCTCAACAACAAGTCTGGACAGCTACGCTGGGCACTATCGTTGAGCAAACTAGGGGTGAATCTCTCTCTCCCAGCGTCATTACCATCGGGGAAGTCGTCGGTTTGAGAGAATACTTGCGATCGCCAGATGCACCAGTCGTCTCAGATCGACGCCTAAATCCGCCCGTACAATCATCAGAATCTTCAACCCAATCCGCAGGGGTGAGTTTATCAGACATACCTATGGGAAGCCACAGTTCTCAGAAAACCTCGTCTCTAACGACTCAAAACTCTTCCCAACCGCTAGCTGGGAAAACGATTCTAGTGACACGCGCCGCAGGACAATCGGGTGAGTTTTGCTTGCGCCTCCAAGAAGAAGGCGCGACGGTGATTGAGATGCCGACGCTGGAAATTACGCCTCCTTCCAGTTGGGAAGAATTGGATCGTGCGATCGCGCACTTATCGGATTTCGACTGGTTAATTCTCACTTCCAGCAACGGGGTTGATTACTTTTTTGAACGGCTGGAAGCGCAAAATCAAGATGCCCGTGCCTTAGCCGGGGTCAAAATTGCCGTCGTCGGGAAGAAAACCGCCCAAAGTCTCAAGCAGCAAGGCTTACAACCCGATTTTATCCCCCCAGATTTTGTCGCAGATTCTCTAATTGAATACTTTCCAGAACCGTTAGAAGGCAAGAAAATTCTGTTTCCCAGAGTGGAAACGGGCGGAAGAGAAGTCTTGGTGAAGGAATTAACCGCCCAAGGTGCAGAAGTAATCGAAGTGGCGGCTTATCAATCTCAGTGCCCGAAAGCGATCGCACCCGCCGCCTTAGACGCCCTCCAGCGACAAGCGGTAGATGTGATTACTTTTGCAAGTTCTAAAACCGTGCAATTTTTTGGTCAATTAGTCGGTGAAATCGATAAATTGCCCTTACAAGGTGTCTGTATTGCCTCGATTGGCCCTCAAACTTCTAACACCTGTCTTTCTCTGCTGGGGCGAGTGGATGTCGAAGCCCCAGAATACACTCTAGACGGCTTAACCCAAGCGATCGTCCAGTGGGCGACATCTGAGGCGAATGTCCGCGATCGCTTGGCTCACAACTCAAATATAGATTGCTAGATAGCAATTCTCGATTGGATGCCGTACATTTTAACCCCACCCCTGCCCCTCCCCGTAAACGAGGAGGGGTTTAATATTCCCGATTCTCCTCGCTGCCTGCCCCGCCTTGCTGCCGCTAGTGTCGCGCCGTCAACGAAGAGGGGTTTAATATTCTCCCCTCTCCGTGAACGGAGAGGGGCTGGGGGTGAGGTTCCATATTCTCCTCCCCATAAACGAGGAGGGGTTCCCTGTTCTCCCCTCTCCGTGAACGGAGAGGGGTTGGGGGTGAGGTTCCAAGTATTACACGCAACTGAAAACCGCGATCATCTCTCTCGAAAGCTTTTCCACCTTTCGTCGTGCCCTTATGGGATAGACGGTTCTAAGATTCTTCCGGATGACAGAGCCGCTAGTAAGTATTTTTAGCTATCATCTATTATTATTAAGATTGTTAACAGTAACTTGCATTTTGGCAGACTTACCACTCTAGCCAAGGTGGTACGTCAGCTAAGTGCCAGATAGCTGACCCGATATAGTGGCGCTCAACTGTACCCAGCTCGGGTGTCACTAGAAACCGCGACTTGCACAACCGTTCATCAGATTGCTTGCATAAAGGTCAAATAAAAGGGTGATAAGTCCCATAGCTACCAAGCAAAAATTGACGCTTGCAAGAACTTTATTTTCAATTCATATGAGGACTGGTACTGGTGACAACACTAAGACAACTTGCCCAAACCCATGAAGAATCTTTAATTGCAGCGTTTTTTCAAGAATCAGAGGGCAAATGGCGCTCTGAAAGACGCTACTATACCCTGCCGGATGGCGAAACCAAGGAGATGGTGAGTCTGATTACCGTCCGGTTTCTGGAACAGGGAAGCTCGGAATTGCTACATTTGGCAGAGTTACACCAACTGGAAGATCCAGCAGCGCTAATTTGTGGTTCTTATGTGGAGTGGAACAGCACAAATTCAGTCACAAACCGCAAAGAATCCAAAGGTTCGACACTGTTTGGCGCATTAGGAACCACACTCTATCGCGATCGCGGCTTTGCCACTCCGAAACCCGTCACGGCTGAGTATTATTTCCCCAATCCCAAAACTTTGTGCTTGCGGACAGAGTACAGAGACTCTTCATTTGAAGAAGAATTAAAACTGATTGGTCGAAGCTACCGCACCCGGCAAACGATCATCTCCCGTGCCGGAGAACAGCAAATGATCGGTCAATATCTAGAAAAGCGCCTTAGCTAGACTTAACCTGCACACCCAGCCAGAAGTGCCACCGCCGCCACTAAATCATCAGGCTCGACGGGCTTAGACTGATACATTTGAAACCCTGCCTTCAGGGCGCGGTTTTTATCTTCCTCCCTAGCGTAGGCGGTCAGCGCTAGGGCTGGAATTTGTTTTCCGGTTTTTTCTTCCAGAGTTCTCATCTTGCCGATGAGGGCGTAGCCATCTTCCTCTGGCATTCCAATATCACTCACCAGCAAATCGGGCTGCCAGCTACGAAGGACTTCTAACGCCTCGGCTACGGATGCGATCGCTTTCACTTTCGCCCCAGACTCTTCAAGCACGAGGGCGATCAATTCGCGTGTATCCGTATCATCATCCACAACTAGAACCTGCAATCCGCTCAGGAGTTGAGGTGCTTGTGCTACCTTCTCCTTAGCTTCCCCGCTCCCCGGCTCCTCTGCCCCCTGGCGCTCCTGCCCCTCGGTTTCTCGACTTTTATCAAAAAGTGGTAGAAGCACTGTAAACGTTGCTCCCTGCCCGATTCCGAGACTGGCAGCACGAACGGTGCCACCGTGCAATTCCACCAAGTGACGCACAATCGCTAATCCGAGTCCTAATCCTCCATGCGATCGCGTGGTACTCGCGTCAGCTTGACGAAAGCGGTCAAACGCATAGGGCAGAAAGTCGGGGCTAATGCCCATGCCTGTGTCGCTAATTTGGATTTGGGCAAAGAAAGTTGAAGGTTGCGGGTTATTAGGTGGAGAGTTCGTGGGTTGCACTTCAACTTTTTCTTCAAGTTTTCCTTCAACCCTCTCCAGCCGCACCTCAATTTGCCCGCCTTCTGATGTGAACTTGATGGCGTTGGAGAGTAGATTCCAAACGACTTGCTGCAAGCGATCTGGATCGGCAGCGACCAAGCCAACTGAGCGGTCTAGTACCGCCTTGACTCGAATCCCCTTGGCATCCGCTGCCGGACGCAAGATATTAATCGCTTCATCAATGATAGGTATCAGCTCGATCGAGCGAATATTCAGGTGTAGCTTGCCCCGAATAATCCGCGAGACATCTAGAATTTCATCGGTGAGTTTTACCTGCGCCTTGGCGTTGCGCTCAATACTCTCAAGGGCACGACTGATAACAGTGGGAGTTAGCTTCTGATTGCGGAGTAGCGTTGCCCATCCGAGGATAGAGTTCAGGGGGGTGCGGAGTTCGTGAGACAGGGTTGCCAGGAACTCGTCCTTGAGGTGGTTGGCTTCCTGAGCTTCCCGGTAGAGTCGGGCATTGTCAATTGCCAAAGCAGCCCGATCCGCGAGGTCTTGCAGAAAGAATTGGTCATCACGAGTATAGGAATATCCGGGGCGATCGCGCGAAACGAATAAAGTCCCAATCCGCCGACCTCGTACCTCTAAGGGTGCGATCAAAATGCTGTACATCCCAAAGCGCTCTAAGTAGGGCAAATACTTTGACTCGCGCAAAGGTTGTATCTCCTCTGGCGACACGACTGGAATCAGTAGCGTCTCGCCCGTTTTAAAGACCCGACCCGTCAAACCCTCATCAACGCGGTGTGCCTCGGTGGCGAGGGTTTCTTGCAAGCAGGCGAGGGCTTCTGGGTTTGGATGATAAATTGCTACCGGGTTGAGGTACTTTCCATCATCTGATAGGATGCGAACTACGCACAGATTTCCCAGTCGCTGAGCTATTTGCTGACTGACCAGTTCTAGAACTGCTTGAAATTCCGGAATTTTCTCAGCAAAAGCTCGCGATACCTCGCTCAAAGCTTGCCGATGCGCTTCCAGACGAGCGGCTCTTCGCTGAGTTTCGGCTCGTTCTAAGGCTAACTGCACCGCAGCGGGCAGACGGTTGTAATATTTGGGCAACTTCAGAACGTAGTCGGACAGCCCCGCCTTCATCGCTTCTACAGCAATCTCTTCGCTGCCTGTATTGGTAAACATCACCACGGGGCAGTCAGGATACCGATCTTTAACGGCACGCAACACCTGTAGACCATCACTCCAGCGCAGTTGATAGTCAGTGACAACGGCATCGAAGCCATCTGCCGCCAGCGCCTGGTTTAAGCCATTGATTTCTGCAATCTCCTGAATTTGGAGATCGGAAAAGGCTCGGCTGAGCTGACGAGCTGCTAGAAGGCGGTCATCAGGGTTGTCATCGATCAGTAAAATACGTAAGGTCTGGCTCATATCCGCTATTTAGTTGGAAGGTTGAAAGGGTTGAAGATTTAAGCTTTCAGCTTTCAAAGTCTTTCCAACTTTCAACTCTCCTCTAATTTTGGCTTCTGGTTGAAAATGAGCCAATATGAATTCAGTGTTTTCACCATATCCAGCAACGCTTCAAAAGCAACTGGTTTAACCAAGTAAGAGTTGGCTCCCAGGTCATAGGCTTGGTTGATGTCACGATTTTCCTCGGAGGAAGTTAGAACAACAACCGGCAGGCGCTTCAGGTCTGGCTGCTGCCGTAACCATTCCAGCACCTCAAGACCCGACTTGCGAGGGAGTTTCAGGTCTAGCAGGATCAAAACGGGTAGGGGGTAGCGATCGCGATCGGTGTAAGGCGGTTCGCCCGCAAGGTAAAACACGGCTGCCTCCCCATTTTCCACCACTTGCAATGGGTTAAGCAGGTTAGCTTTCCGAAAAGCTCGCTGGATCAGGAAAATGTCATTGGAGTCGTCTTCCACCAGCAAAATAGTATAGTTAGACGCGTTCAACATTCGTCTCTAGCCTTGGGCAGGTCTATCCAAAATCTGCTTCCCTCACCAGCTTGCGACTCGACTCCGGCATGACCTCCCATGCGTTCTAACCCTTTCCGCACAATTGCCAACCCAATGCCAGTGCCGGGGTAACTTTCAATTCCGTGTAGGCGCTCGAAGACGCGAAAAATGCGTTGTTGATGTTCTGGAGCAATGCCGATGCCGTTGTCTTCTATCCACAAGCGTACCCAAAATTGGGAACTTGCTGAAGGTTGATTACTCTCTGGCTCTTCGGCTCTAGATGCGATCGCTCTTGTCTCTACAATACCCTGTTCCTCGGCTTCCCCTCTCTCCCTAACTTCTGCCCATACTCGCACCTGCGGTTGGACTCCAGGAGCGATAAATTTTATTGCATTATTTAGCAAATTTGTCAAGACTTGAATCAAGGTGGTGCGATGCCCAACGATTTGAGGCAGCGGTGGTTCTACTGTCACTTGGACTTGTTTTTGCCGCAGTTCTGGCTCTAGTTGAGCAAGAACTTCCAGCACCAACGTTTCTAGGGAAATCGGCTGGAGACGGATCTCCGTGCGGCTGAGGCGACTATAGTCGAGCAGATCCTGGATTAAGGTATCCATGCGCTGAGAAGCCGTAATAATGCGCTGGGCATAATCTTGCCCGATGGTATCTAAGGAGTCGCTATAGTCTTCTAACAAAGCGTGACTGAAACCCTGCATAGCACGCAATGGCGCACGGAGGTCGTGAGAAACGGAATAGGCAAACGCTTCTAATTCAGCATTTGCTTCCTGCAATTGGACAGTGCGATCGCTGACGCGCTGCTCTAGTTGTGCATTGTTCTGTTCGAGCTGTTCTCGTAACCCAGCTTGCTGCATTGCGATCGCAAGTTGGTTGGCAACCTCAGTGGCAATCTCTTGGTGTTCCGGATTAAACGTTGCCGGTTCCGTGGCACTTAGAATCAGTTCGCCGAGCAGATTTTCTTCGACCCGCAGGGGTACAGTCATGCAGCTGCTTTGCCCTTCCCCCATTCGCTTCATGGCAGGCGGACAACGATTGAGTGCCGCGTTCTCTAGAGAATAAATTCTCTGTTGCCCTAAGACAAATCCAGGCACAAAATCGTCAATGGGAAGCGTAGCGCCTTCTTTGAACCACAAATCTCCGTTGACACTTCCGGCTATCACCTGGGCAACGCCAGTTTCAAAGTTAAACAACACCACAAAAGATTGCTGGCAGGGCACTAAGCGCCGCATCCGCGACAATGCCGCGCGGACAAGTGCTGCCCGTGAATGTGCTGCCAGAATCGCCTGGTCGATCTCATGCAATGCTTCCAACCGCTGAGCAGATCGACGCAGCGCGTTTGTTTGCTCTTGGGCGATCGCGAGGGCGTGTTTGTAGGTTTTTGCCACTCCCATCAACTGACGGCTGGTGAACAATGCTAGCAGGCTTCCCAACCCAACCGTTAAGCCGAGAGTGCTACCAATCGTCAGATAGGTTGTTTTTTGAGCGTTGTCAGTGCGAACATCCCGCAGCACCTCCTCGGTTCTGATGAACGAGGCAAGCTGAACCCGCATCGCATCCATCAGCTGTCTACGAGTGTTAAACACAGAGAATTCATAATTGCTATTGCGCTGCTTGCGAGCGATCTGGGAGGGGGCATATCGATTCCACTGTTCATAAATTGCCCGCAACTCTTTGAGGCGCTGAATTTGACGCGGGTTGTCCGAAATTAAAGAACGCAAGTCATTAAAGGCAGGATCGATTAACAAACTTGACGCTTGGTAAGGCGCTAGAAAACTCGGATTGCCGGTGACGAGATACCCGCGTATCCCGCTTTCCATATCTAACAGCAGTCTCTGAGTATAGTTTGCTTGGGCAATGACTCGATCGGTGTGGTCAACCCACCGCGTCACCGAAAGTAGGTGGTTGAGCTGCAAAAATAAGATGCCGGAGAGCACTAGCATCAAAATCAACGGCAACGCGATCGCACGAGTTAGCCTGTGTCGAAAGTTGGTTTGGGCAGTCTCAAATAGCGCCATTTCAACCCTTCAAGCTTTTCGGGTCTAGTAGTATGCTTTGGCGATCGCTAGGACGGGAGCCGTAAACACCAGCGATGATGTCTCCTTGAAAAAATACTGAGTTAGTAGATCCAAACAGAGCGATCGCTATCTTCCACGCTAACAACTTACAGCACAATAGCAATGCCCAATTAATTATTAGTTAAAACGTTGTGCAACTTTCGGGATGTCTTCCCCACTCATTCGAGTGAGATTTCCCTCTCCAAACTCCTGATAAATCGGTTGCTCAGAAAAAGTTGCACTGGGCGTTATGCACTGGGCGTTATTTAATAATGGCTACCCGATTTTCGGTGATGAACGGCGGTGACGCCTTCCTGCTGTAACACCTTGCCATTTTCCACCACAGCGTAGACCAACCAGTGATCGCCACATTCCATCCGGTTGCGGGCAGTACATTCCAGATAAGCAAGGGCATCGGTGAGAATCGGACAACCATTTTGGGCGTCTTGCGTAGCGACACCCGCAAATCGGTCTTCACCAGGACCAAAAGGTTTGAGAAAATGCTTCATCAAGCCGATGTGCTTGCCTTCTCCCAAAATATTTAAAACAAATTTTCCGCCAGAATGCATCAGCGATTCAATCGCTCGATCCTTGGCGACAGCAATGGTTAAACCGGGGGGATTAAAAGTTGCCTGAGACACCCAAGAAGCCAACATCGCCCCGCTGAGTTCGCCTTGTTTCGTTGTTACAACGGAAAGAGAGCCAACTAGATGCCCTACCGCTTGTTCGATCCTGGCAGATTGCGAAGGTGAAATCGGTTGCACGCTTAACTGTTGTCGAGCCATTTTGGCTTTTTTAGCTTTTTTCAACGCTTGGGCGAAGTCTGTCCCGGCTTCTTCGCAATATTTCAGCGTCACCTCGGTGGGTTTAAATTTGACTCGAATCGGGTCGAAGCCAAAGCGATATCCAGCATCTTTTAACTTGCCTTCTAGTAGATCGATCGCTTCTCCACTCCAGCCATAAGAACCAAAAACACCCGCCAGCTTGCCTTTGCTCGCGTTGGATAGGACAATGCCCAAGGCAGTTTGAATCGGCGTGGGAGCATGACCGCCGAGGGTAGGAGAACCCATGATAAACCCATCTGATTTTTCTACAGCTTCTTGAATTTCCGAGGGTTCGGCAAATTCGCAGTTAATTGATTCGACAGCAACGCCTGCTTTGGTAATACCACTAGCGATCGCTTGCGCCAAGGTCGCCGTATTTCCATAAGCTGAAGCATAGAGCAGCGCCACGCTCGTTTCAGTTGCCCTTTGCTGCTGGTTCCATTGACGGTAAGCTTGCGTCAGCGGAATTAGACTGTAGCGCACCAAGGGGCCATGACCCGTCCCATAGAGTCTGGCTGGCAAATCCTGTGTGAGTTTGTCTAGCGCTGTTTCGACTTGCCGAGCGTGGGGAGCCATCAGACAATCGTAATAGTAGCGCCGATCTTCGCTAAACACCGTCCATCCTTCATCAAACACCTGATCGCCGCAAACGTGCGCCCCGAAAAGCTTATCCGTATACAAAATTTCGGTTAGGGAGTCGTGGGTGCAAAGGGCGTCAGGCCAACGGGGACTAGGCGTGGGGATAAATTGTAAGTGATGACCTTTGCCTAAATCGAGGGTTTCTTCCCCTCGCATTATGGCAATTTGTAGATTGTGTTCTTGTAAAGTTTCCGGAAAAGTGCTTTCAAAAAGATTTCGCAGCAGAATTGACCCTGGATTTGAGCAAACAAAAGTAATTTGAGGAGCCAGTTTTAGTAAAGCATTCAGCGTAAAAACTCGGTTGGGGTTGACGTGCCCTAAAATTACATAATCCAGTTTTTCTAGGTCAAACCGCTGCTGTAAAGCGGAGAGAAAAATGTCTGTAAATGATTCTCCCGGTGGATCGACGAGCGCTGTTTTATCCGCTTGAATCACATAAGAATTCGCCGTTGTGCCCCGTTGTAGAGCATATTCGATTTCAAACTTAAGTCTGTCCCAAGTGCGCGATCGCAACACAGTTGTATCTGCACCAATCGGGAGAACCTGAACATCGCGGGGTTTTGTGGCTGTCATCATAAGTTAAAACGGTAATTTTTTTAAACGCAAAGGTACACTCTCATACGCAAAGTTAAAGCTGCTTCTTTGCGTACCGAGAGCGCTAACCTTGGCGCATCAAGAGCGTTAATAATAATTTCCGATCTTGCGATGGTGAACCGCTGTGAGGGCGTCGGGTTTGGAGACGCGACCGGATTGAACGGTGCTGTAAACTATCCAATGATCGCTGCATTCCATGCGGCTAGAGACTTCACACTCCATGTATGCGAGGGCTTCCGTCAGAATTGGGGAACCATTCTCCGCAGGCTGAGATTTGATCCCGGCAAATCGATCCGCGCCAGGGGGGAATCGTTTTAAAAAGTGCCGCATCAAATTTTGATAATTTCCTTCTTCTAAGACGTTGAGGACAAAGCAATCGCCTACTTGCATCATCGACTCAATAGCCCGGTCTTTTGCGACAGCGATGGTGAATCCTAGGGGTTGGAAGCTGGCTTGTGCCACCCAGGAAGCTAACATGGCACCTTTGACTTCGCCTTTTTTGGCAGTGATGATGTACAATCCACCGCTGATGCGTCCCAGGGCTTTTTCTAATTCGGCATCAAGAGATTTAATCTGTTTGATGTTGCGATCGCGGGTAAGCAATTGTCCTAAGTCTGTACCTGCTTCTTCACACAACTGATAGGTGGCTTCTCCGGGTGTATCTTTAATCCGAATTGCTGGAAATGCGACTGTCAGCCCTAACTCTCTAAATTTACTCACCAGCGGATCGACGGGTTCGTCATCTCCTCCGTAGGACTCCAGAATCCCGACTACTTGTTTTTCCTTAGCAGCGGCTAAAACGGTGCCAATCGCAGCTTGGGCGGCGGCAGAGGCGGCTGGGGGTGTGGCAATGACTAACCCAGATGAACGCCCTACCAGTTCTTGCACCTCCTGAGGATCGGCGGATTTCAGGTCGAGTGTCTCGACGGCGACGCCTGTTTTGGTGATGCCTTTGGCGAGAGATTGGGAAAGGCGATCGCTATACCCGTAATCGGAGACGTAAAATACCGCTACTGTCGTCTCGCCCTTGGTTTGAGCTTGACTCCACTGGCGATAACGTCCCGTCAGTTCCACAACGTTGTGGCGCAGCAGCGGGCCGTGTCCGGTGGCGATGGTGTGTACTTCTGGCAGTTCTCCCATCCGTTTCAGTGCAGACAGCACGGAACGGGCATTCGGAGCCATCAGGCATTCGTAGTAAAACCGATAATCGGCTTCGATGGCGGCTAAATCTTCATCGAAGGTGCTATCCGAGCAATAGTGCAAGCCAAAGGCGTCGCAAGTATACAGGATTTGGGTTTTGTGGTCGAAGGTGAAAATCGTGTCGGGCCAGTGCAAGTTGGGAGCAATCACGAATTCCAATTCGTGTCCGTTGCCTAAATCCAACTTGTCGCCATTTTTGACGATTCGCCGCTCAAACGGCTGATGCACAAAATCTTCGATAAACTGGATTGCGACTTTTGACCCAACCACCGTTACCTGGGGAGCCAGTTTCAAGATGTCTTTGACTAATCCGCTGTGGTCTGGCTCGGTGTGGCTGATAATCAGGTAATCAATTTCTTTTGGGTCGATGAGTCCATGTAATGCATCCAGATATAGCTGGCGGAACTTTTCATGGGAGGTATCCACTAAAGCCGTCTGCTCACCCCGAATGATGAAGGAATTATAGGTGGTGCCGTTTTGCAGCCCAAATTCAATGTCGAAGCGATCGCGATCCCAGTCAAGCGAGCGAATCGTTGTCGTGTCAGGGGCGATTTCGCCGGTCTGCATGGTGAGGCGTTTTTGGGTTCGGTCGGTGAGCGCTACCATCTCTGGTCTCCTTCTGTTGCAACCCATTAGGTATTTTTTCTTCTTTCATTCTGCCACGAGTCTCTTGTAAAGATTTATTAAAAAACCTATGAGTGAGTTAAGAGTTTTAAAAGTGCCGAACGGCTCCAGGCTCAGAGAACGATGAATTGGCTAGCTTTGACGATCGGGAATTCGCGGCTGCACTGGGCGTACTTTGTGGGAGAAATTCTTCAGGATGCCTGGGATAGCTACTATCTGCCAGCGGCAACTGTGAATCGTCTGGCGCAGCGCTTAGCAGCGGGTAAATTTCCACTGGAAATTTTGCCACCCAGTCCGACCAATTCACTATCCAAAATCCACAATCAGCAATCAAAGTTGCCGATTTATCTGGCTTCGGTGGTTCCAGAGCAAACAGCACTTTGGCAAAGTTACCCAGATATCCGTGTCATGACTTTAGACCAATTGCCCCTTGAAGGACTTTATCCCACTCTTGGTATTGACCGGGCTTTAGCGGTGTTGGGTGCTGGCGAAGTTTGGGGCTTGCCTTCTTTAGTGATTGACGCTGGAACTGCTTTGACATTTACGAGTGCAGATGTCAACCATCGGCTAGTGGGTGGGGCGATTTTGCCTGGGTTAAGGTTACAGCTACAGTCTCTAACCCAAAGAACTGCTGCGTTACCACCGATAGAATTGCCCCAGGAAATGCCGCCGCGTTTTGCTGTAAACACACCGGAGGCGATTCAGAGTGGCGTTATCTACACTGTCTTGGCTGGAATCAAAGACTTTATCCAGGCTTGGTGGCAGAAATTTCCAGGTAGTCGGGTGATTTTGACGGGAGGCGATCGCGCTACTTTATTTGCTTATCTCCAAATCCAGTTTCCTGAAATAGCCAGTCAGATAATTAGCGACCCGAATCTGATATTTATGGGAATGCGGTCAGTCGTCCTTAGTTCTTAGTCCTTAATAAAGCGATTCACATCAAATCCGCTTGATTCTCCACAATTGAGAAAAACCTTACCCCGCCTCCACCTGCGGCTCCGGCTCCCCTCTCCGCTTGCGGAGAGGGGTTGGGGGGTGAGGTTCTTTTATTAACTCCACTACAAGCGCACAGCCTATGCGCCCCTAATGCTTACTAACGAAATCTCGAATATACTGAGCCACGACATCTGGCAACGCTTCGGGTAGATCGTTTCCCGCAAAGCTAATAATTTCCAACTGAGCTGATGGAGTTAAGTCCGCGTAGGCTTGACTTTCGGCAATTCTAGAACGACTGTCGCGATCGCCTTGCAAAATCAAAACGGGGACTTTCAGCCACTCCAGTCTTTCTTTCAATAATTCTGCTTGAATTTCGGCGCGGCGGCGTTGAAATAATAGCTTGTCGGTAGTGGGAAACTGCACCGGCTGTTCTTGTCGCCGCTTCTTTTGCCCAGTCTGCTTGCGGGGAAACAGGCGATTGTTGGAGACACGAGCGATCGCATCTATGAGCGATTGCCACCCGGAGGATACCACCTTAGACAGCCGCTTAAATAGAGATGTAAATAGAGAGGGGCGCGATCGCTCGGTTCTTAATCCCTCCGCTTCCACCCCAATTGGAGCTAACAGCACTAATCCGCGCACCTGTTCCAAATATTTCAGCGCGAAGCTCGCCGCAATCCACCCTCCCAGCGAGTGACCAATTAAAAAAACTTCCCGCTGGTTTAATGCTTCCAACAACTCAGCGAGACATTCCATCTCTAACTCAATCGAGTAGTGAACATTCGGGCGTTCAGAGTCACCAAAGCCGAGTAAATCTGGGGCAAAGCAGTGGTAATCTCGACTCAAACAATCGATGACAGGTAGCCATTGACTACTATCGTGAGCCGATCCGTGTAAAAAAACCAAAACTGGCCCTTGACCGACTTCGCGCCAGAAGATTTGTCCTTGGGACAGCTTTATTCGAGAATTGCGTAGCGGTAGAGTCATCCTAGATTTTAGATTTTAGATTTTAGATTCTAGATTGACGATGGATTGACTCATCCAAAATCGAAAATCCTGCTTATGCGAGGGTTGTCAAGCCGTTCAAGTAGTCCTGCAACTGCTGGTCGTGGTCATGGCAGAGTTTCCCTTGAGGCAAGGATGTCACAGAGAAAGCTTTGACTTCCATAATTTCCAGCGTATCCCGAACCTGCATTTCTCCCTGCACTTCTGCTTCTAGCGCTACACAAATCGAATGAATTCTGGGATCGCGGTCTGGCGAAGAATAAACTCCCACTAACCGGCGAATTTTTACTAACTCCAGTCCAGTTTCTTCCGCCAACTCCCGCCGCGCTGATGTCGGAATGTCCTCACCCCAATCAACAATACCGCCAGGAAAACCCCATTCACCTGTGTCTCCGCGTCGAATGAACACAATTCGACCATCTGGCAAAATCGGGATGATAGTTGTGCCGATAATGGGATGGCGGAAAATAATCCCTAGCACTGTTTGTATAAATCGCCATGACCGACGCATAGGCAAAAGAAGCTTTACTTCAACGCAGAAAGGAACTTTTACTTTTAGAGTCAATTTATGAGCAGGAAGTTCTCCGATTCCAGATAAAATTTAAAACTTTGCAAAAGGAGGGTTTCCCCAAGGGCTGAATCCGCATAGTTCTGGGGATGCCAGAATTGCTTATTCATCCACCTCTACAAATTAAAATTTTAAATCAGCGAGAATTTCTGCTTTTTGAGATTCAGTCACCTGAAGATAAATCTTCTCAATGTTACCATCCGAGCCGATCGCATTCATGTGCAGCGCTGAAGGCGTATCAACTGCTTGGTGCGGAATTTTTTAGCTTTTTGCTGCGGTTACGGCTGACAATTTTACCCAGCCAAGAAGCAGTATCGCTGAGTTTTAGGGACATGGGGCTGTTTTCAACCGCAGCAAGTCAGCGCTTTTTAGTAGGCTGCTGACAGGCTGTTATGATATACGTTACAGATGCAAGTTCGGTCACGTCAGTCTGCGACCCGCCGTTTTTAGGCTAGCCTATTTCGGTGTTTCTTCCACAGGTTTGAAGGCAGAGGCTTCCAGAGCCAAAAAAATGCTCTGGGAGAGCAACGCACTCTCTGTCTAGATTCGCTTGGACAAGAGTAGGTTCTGAGAAGTTGCTAGAGACGCTTTAATTTTGCGCTTCTAGGTCGCTCTTCTCTCTCTCGACTTTCATCTGAATCAACTGTTCGGATGGATATTGTTGGATGACTATTTACATCGAAAGTCTGTCTTCGCAGGTTACTCCAAAAGACTTTAAACAAGTCTCTGCATCTGGTTCAGCCAAAAGTGTGGCGATACCAAGCGACCGGAAGACAGGCAAAGTGCGGGGCTTTGCTTTCGTAGAGAGGGTGGAAGCTCTGCAAAAAAAGACAGCTATTTCGGTGCTGGATGGTGCAAAATGGATGGGGCGTCAGATGCAGATCAACCAAGCCAGACCGAAGGAGAACCCTCGAAAAGAGGGCGATCGCGGTAGACTGCCAGATTGGCAGATTCTAGCACCTGCTTTTCCAAGCCTTGGGCGTGACTGGCAACACCAACAAGCATCAGGTGCGGGGGAAAACCCAAAGGCACCATTTTTTAGTCGTATATCAAAGAGGTGAACATGGCGAAGCGCCGTAACCCTAAGAAAGAAAAGGCGCAGCGTAATCAAGCATACGCCCGCAAGTTTCGTAAACGTCAAACTACGGGTCGGTTCTCTAAATTCCGGCGTCAAAGATCGCCAGGAGAGAGAACCAATGAGGAGGATGAAGACAAGATGGGAGGAGGAATGGGAGCAATGGGCGGCGCGATGGGTTAGCCATTGCTCGGTTCTGAGGATTGAGGGTTGAGGACTGAGGACTGAGGATTGAGGACTGAGGAAGAAAAATATTTTTCCTCAGCTACTAACTCTTTTGCGAAATTGAGAAATCCCCTATTCAGCCCTCAGTCTTGATTACTCAGTCCTAATTACTCAGTCCTCAGTCCTGATTACTTAGTCCTAACTACTCAGCCGAGACTGGGCAGCTTGAATCGCTTGTCTCACTTGCTCAAATCCGGTACCGCCGTAGCTGTTACGAGCGGCAACTACTTGTCTTGGAGAGATGGCTTCATAGATGTCTGGCTCAAAAGCTGGGTGCAATTCCTTCCATTCTTCCAAGCTCAAATCCTTGAGAAGTTTACCGGCAGCGAGGGAAGTTTTTACAACCTTGCCCACGAGATTGTAAGCTTCCCGGAAGGGGACACCCCGCGCTGCTAGGTAATCAGCAACATCGGTCGCGTTGGAGAAATCTTCCGCGACGGCTTCTGCAAGGCGAGCGGTACGAAATTCTAGCCCCTCGCGAAACAAAATGGTCATTGCTTCTAAGCAGCCTTTAACGGTCTTTACACTGTCAAATAGGCTTTCTTTGTCGTCTTGTAAGTCTTTGTTGTAAGCCAAAGGTAGCCCTTTCATCAGCACTAGCATTCCTTGCAGATGCCCAAAAACACGACCTGTTTTACCCCGCACGAGTTCAGGCACGTCGGGGTTTTTCTTTTGGGGCATGATGCTGGAGCCGGTGGCGCAGCTATCTTTGAGGGTGACAAAGCCGAATTCGTGAGATGACCAAAGGATGACTTCCTCCGATAAACGGCTGAGGTGAACCATGATCAGGCTGGCGCTAGAGAGAAATTCAATCGCAAAATCGCGATCGCTCACGCCATCCATACTGTTGGCATAGACCCCATCAAAGTTGAGCAGTTTGGCGGTGTAGTGTCGATCGATGGGGAAAGTGGTTCCGGCAAGTGCGCCACTCCCTAAGGGCGAGATATTGACGCGCCCATAGACTTCTCCTAGCCGCTCCCAGTCCCGTTCTAGCATTTGAAAGTAGGCGAGGAGGTGGTGAGCTAAAGAGACTGGTTGGGCGCGTTGTAGGTGCGTATAGCCGGGAATTAGGGTTTCGACGTGATTTTGGGCAAGGTCGAGGAGAACTCCCTGAAATTCGCGCAACTGGCTGCGAATTTGCGAAATTTGATCTCGCAAGTAGAGGCGGGTGTCAGTGCCTACTTGATCGTTGCGCGATCGCGCCGTGTGCAGTTTTTTGCCGACATCTCCGGTAATTTCTGTCAGCCTACGCTCCACCGCAAAATGAACGTCTTCTGCATCTATCCCTGGATTGAAGTTTCCTTCTCGGTATTCTTGGCGGATTTGTTCTAAGCCTGCGACTAGCTGTTGTGCCTCCGACTCTGAAATAATGCCGGTGTGAGCGAGCATTTTGGCATGGGCAATCGAGCCGGTGAGGTCGTATTCGATGAGTTCGATGTCGAAGCCGATACTAGCGTTGAAGCGAGCGATCGCAGGATGCAACGCCGATTCAAACCGTTGGCTCCAAGTTTTTTGTTGAGTCACGAGCTTCTTGGTAACGTTGGATTAACAGATTCAAAGGCGAGCAGGTTGAAAGTTGGCTCGTCGAGAAGGTTGTAGCTTGCAAAGGCAAGCATCTTACTCTTTAGCAAATTTCAGGACGAGCAAGTTGTATCCAAACATTCAACTTTCAACCTTCGACCTTTAACTTTTTAAACCTTCAAACGCTATCCACTAAGCTGTAATCCCTCGAATCAGGTAGCCAAAAAACAGCCCAATTAACAGTGCCCAGACTTGCCCTGATTTAATGAAGTAGTTAAAGGCATTTTGCATCTGGTCTAAGACTTTTGGGTCTCTGATTTGCTGCGCCAACACGGGCCAATTGATTGGCGAGTGCGAAAACCATACCGATACCGTATCGTAACTGTGGGTCAAGTTGGGCAACCAACCGATTATTTCGTGCATTTCATTAAGCACCATGACTCTGATCTCCTCACAACAAATAGAGATGTTGGCAAAGGTTGCTCGCGCATCCGTTCAGATTGTTATTAACACAAAGCTGATGTCTTTGCTAGTGGGGGAGTCAGCGATGGGTAATTCGTGATGGGTATAGGAAATGACCCATGACTCATTACCGATTAACTTTTGACCTGCATCACCACTAGCGTCATATCATCTCCGTTCCGGCTGGATGGACCAATAAACTGCTGTACCTGCTCAAATAGGTAATCTAAAATCGCTTGGGTGCCGTTGCAATGCTGGCAAGCCCACTGGAAGGTGCGGCTCAGCTTTTCTTCGTCAAAGCGATCGCCATTTTGATTTGCCGCATCGGTAAAACCATCGGTGTAATAAATAATCGTGTCCCCAGGATACAGCTGGACTTGGGCATCTTCATACTGGGAATCGGCATCCAGACCAATCAGCATTCCCCAGGTATCCAAGCGCTTGATGGAACGGGTTGATGCCTGCCATAACAAGGGAGGATGGTGGGCGGCATTACTGTAAGACAGAATCCGGGTTTGCGGATCGTATTCGGAATAAAACAGGGTGACAAACCGATGGGAGTTTTCCAAATCGGCATACATTACCCGGTTTAAATGTTGCAGGATCTTCGCCGGTGAGTGCCTGTTTAGCACTTCGGCTCGCAGCATCCCCCGCGTCATCGTCATGATTAGACCCGCTGGGACGCCTTTGCCCATGACATCCCCGATTACCAGGCTCCACGGAACCGATCCTCTTCGGGCAGTTTCCACTTCCGAATCACTGTCTGTTTGGGGGCGCAGCTGGTCATAATTGGCGGGAATAAAATCATAGTAATCTCCGCCAACGCGACTAGCCGTTTGGCACTTTGCCGCTAGTTCGACTCCATAAATATTCGGACATTGTCGCGGTAGTAGGCGCAGCTGGATATCGGCACCAATTTCTAATTCTTTATCTAGGCGTTCTTTTTGGCGTAGTTCGACGGTAAGTTCATCGTTTGCGATCGCAACTGCTGTTTGATCGGCAACTAAGCGCACCAACTTCTGCCGGGTGTCTGTCCAAATATATTTGGGATCGCGGCTGAACACATAAAGACGCCCTCGCTCTGTATTTTTCACTAAAATCGGAGTGCCAAATACCTGAATGTCTGGCCCTAAAAACCGAGTCAGCTGAGCATCCAATGATGGCGGTGTGGCGACCCCCTCTGCCGTTGTCGAGGGATTACTCGCCTGACGGGTTGCGGCGTTAAGCGCCTTGCGAATATCCTGACAAGACTGACCTTCCTGACAGTGCAGGCGTTCTAGCCGCACCTGACCATTCGGCAAAAACCGGATGAGAATGCCGCCATCGGCATCTGTGACCCGCGTTGCCATCAGCGGAATCAACTCCAAAAACTGATTCAAGTTATTGAAGCTACGCAGGGCAAACCCTAACGACGAGAGCAAGTCTTGAATCTTGCGCTGTTCTCGATGCAAACGCGCCACCAGTTCTTTGAGCGCGAAAACAGGCGTCGTTTCGGCGGTGGTACCGCCGTCAGGTAAGGGAGATGGCTGGCGAGGAAGGGGCACAGCAGTCATAGCATCAGGAGTTAGAGTTCCGCACAAAAGTTTGTTTTAGCTGTCAGGATATCTTTACAGATTCTGGCTTAAGAATTGCCAGTTTTGGCAACGGTTTGGGGAAAACGCCTTTGATTTAAAAAAAATTAAGAAGGCGTTAGAGCAAAATTGTTCCCGATTACTATCGCAACAGTTGCCAGTTGCAGCTAGCGGTCCGGACGCGATCGCTAAGCAAAAGGAGCCGGCTGTTCTTGAGGTGTAAATATACCCTTAATTGCAGGTTATGCCAATCACCCGGAGGGGCTTTTTGAAAACTTCTGCATAAGTCTATAGACGGAAATCACCATAACTGTCGCTATAGTAAACCCGATCTATACCAAAGCGCCCCTTATTATGTTTGATTGGTTCATCGGCGGCATCGCCTAAGAGTAGCAGACAGCAAACATATACGTGTGGAGTGATTTTACAAGCCAAGACTGTAAATTTTAACCGGATGGCGCGTGTATCCCTAAAGTAAAGATTTCTTCCAAACGAAAGTCTGGAATGGGATCGGGTTGGAAAGCTTTAGCAGCACGGTGTTTCTCAATGGCATCTTTTAAACCCATCGAAGGTTTCATCTAAATCGTCATCTTTGCTCCGATTGCTTCTTGCCGATGTTTCAACAGGGAATTGCCAATTTTAGAAGGGGTTTCTGAGTGAAAAACTTGAATCTCTGATGAAGACCCTACAGCATCTGGCGCGTCTAAAAGTTCAGACTGAACTGAAGGGTGCAGGTGGGATTGCCCACCTGAATCGGCACTTTATGCTGCTAAATGGAATGAGCTAGAGTGTCTAATTATTGAAATCTAATCATTGAAATCTAAAATCCAAAATTGTTAACCTAAACCGAGTTCGCGCTTGAGCAAGTTAATTGACTTGGTGCCAATATAATTTTCGCTACATAATAGCTCTGGAGGACGAATAATGTCTTCACGGGCGGCGGCGACTGCCGCTTTGACGGTGGCAAAACTGGCGCGATCGCTAACAATCGTTTGGGCACTGCGAACGATCGCGTTGAGTTTGTAGGTGTCTTTTACCTGGGCTGTCATCACCAGCAAATCATCCCCGCGCAGGCTGTGGATAAGAATTTCTGCAACTCCGAGAATGCCTGAGCTGAGACTCACTAAACCCATACAGCTGTCTTTAGGCAGGCGTTGAACCAGCTGGAGTTCTTGAGCGTAGTCGTAAATATCGACGGGGATGACGCGCACCGCTCGTGGGGCAGCGATCGCTTCCGCATCCCCAATAAAATAGCGGCTAGTCACTACGGTGCCGGAGTGGGTTTGATCGAGTATTTTACTGAGTTCCTCCATCGGCACCAACTGTACGGGTATGCCTAAAGATTTTTCCAGTTCCTGAACCATCAATTCCCCAGCACCGATGTCTCGTGACGGAACCGTGACCAGCACCCGCGCACTACAGCGTAAGCGCCAGTCAACTTCTGCTAGAAATAGTTCTCTGGCTTGGTTGAGGGTGCAACCTTGGTTGAGCAGTTCATCCAGGCTGTGCTGCACCAGCTTGTAGGCATGGGGATATTGTTCGTGTATGGGGCCGCTATGTCCAGTGCCGCCCTCGTTTCCTTGGGCTTTGACATAAATTCCCGATCCGGCTTGGGATTCTACTAATCCAGTGTCTTCTAGCTGCCGGTACACCTTGCTAATGGTATTCCGGTGCAGACCTGTCTGCATTGCTAGCTGCCGAGTGCTGGGCAATCGATGACCTGGGGGAAACTGTCGCGAGGCGATCGCAAACTGCATTTGGTCAAATAGCTGTTTTGACGCTGGAATTTCACTGTCTGGTTGAATATGAAACTGAACCATTTGCGAGCCTCCAAGGACTCTGAGTCTCATGAAGCCGTGAGAAGGGCAATTCTTTAATAGCATAATGCGCTACAGAAGCTGAGTTATCGCCCTGGTTTTTCAAGATTCTGCCTTTTCCTCAATTGCGCTATCTAGTAGGGACGCGATCGCATCAGCATATACGCTGTTAGCGCTACTTGCTGCAAGTCTTCTACAATCCAGCATCTAAATTCCAAAAAAAGTCTAAAACGCTCTCAGCCAGGGAAATAATTTTCGGGTTGTTCTCCGGGTGAATGCGGAATTTCCTCCAATCCAAGGGGAATCTGTGTTTCTGCTTCCCCACTAGAGACGGAATCAGTAGCGTCTGTTGTCTCTTGCCTCTTTAGGAGTTCCGGCAAGGTGACAAACTGATATCCCTGCTTTTTAAGTTTTTCAACGATCTGGGGTAAAGCTTGAACCGTTGTCGAATGGTTGCCGCCACCATCATGCATCAGCACAATAGAGCCGGGGAAGGCACTCTTGAGAATGTTTTTGACCAATTTGGGCGCGGCGAGGCGGTGGCGGTGACTGTCCGCTGAGTTAATCGACCACATCATCACGGCGTAGTTGTTCTTTTGGGCGTAAGCTGCTAATCCGTTTTGTAAGTTGCCGCCGGGAGGGCGGAAGTAAGCGGTTGTGACTCCGGTTGTTTTGTAGATGAGTGCGGCTGTATCGTCTATTTCCTTTGCCGCCGTAGCCTCGTCCATCTGACGATAGGAGTGATGCCAGGTGTGGTTGCCAATGGCGTGACCTTCAGCAACCACTCGTCGCGCTACGGCTGGATAACTTTGCAGTTGCTCTCCTACCCAAAAAAATGTGGCTTTGATGTCGTTTTTCTTGAGGATGTCCAGCACTTGCAATGTCGTTTTTCCCCAAGGGCCATCATCAAAAGTGAGGGCGATGACTTTTTTCTGATTCTTCGGCTTTATCTGATAAATGGTTTTTCCCTGATACTCGGTAGGCACTGGGAAAGTTTTTTCAGCTGAGGGAGAGAGCGCGATCGCCCAAGGTGTTGTTTCACTCGGTAAATTTTCCGGTTCGACAATGGGGAGTGTCTGCTGAACTGGGATAGATGGTGCGATCGCCCATACACTTGGCGATGGAGAAGCCTCTGCCGTGTCAGCGATCGCGCTACTCGCTGGCGGTATTATTTCCCCCGGTGGCGAATTTTCGGGTTTGACACTGGGGAGTTGTTGAGCTTCCGGCTTATCCTGACGAACCTCTATCGCAAACTGATGCTGAGGGGAAGTTTGAGGTGACGGCTCAATGATTTTATTGACGATAAGCGCTGTTAAGGTAACGATAGCGATGAAGGTAAGTTGCCGAGTGAATAATCCGGTCGGTTTTTCTTTTTCTCTCCAGTCTGTCAAGGTCGAACTCCTTCCCTTAGTCCTTGATAATTTTTGAGTTTTTAATGATTACAAAAAACAGCTATCGTTCTTGACTCATTTAACCAAAAATCCCTTTTCTCGGCAGTCAGCAACTCTTCAATAACCGTACAAAACTACACAATAAAACTAGCTAGCATTACAAATTATTTAAAAATTGGAATATTTTAAACAAAAAAGTTATGGTTTGATTTATATAAATTTTCTTTATAAAAAAATGCGATAATTTGTGCAGCACTATCATGAACTTTTAAATACTTTATTCTTGTAAAAAATAGGGTAATTTGCTGGTAGACAAAATAGTAGCACTATCTGCTAAAAAAACGGCAGAGGATACAGAAGAATTATCATGACAGAGAGCAAGATTCGGACAAAACACCTCAAAATTACCAATGGCGATCTAGAAATTGCGGCTTACCTGGCAATGCCGGAAGGGGAGGGGCCTTTTCCAGGCATTGTGGTGTTGCAGGAAATTTTTGGAGTGAATGCTCACATCCGGGAGGTAACAGAACGAATTGCCAAAGAAGGCTATGTAGCGATCGCGCCTGCTATCTTTCAACGCCAAGCACCGGGTTTTGAAACCGGCTACACTCCGGAAGACATTCAAATTGGCAGACAGTACAAAGAGCAAACTCAAGCTTCAGAATTACTGGGCGATATCCAGGCGGCAATTAATTACCTCAAAACCCTGCCCGAAGTCAAACCTGTCTTTGGCTGCATCGGCTTCTGCTTTGGAGGTCACGTTGCTTACCTCGCCGCGACTTTACCCAATATTAAAGCCACAGCGTCATTCTACGGTGCTGGCGTTGCTACTAACACTCCTGGCGGCGGCGAACCAACGATCGCACGCACAAAAGACATCAAAGGCACGCTTTACGCCTTTTTCGGCATGGAGGACGCCAGTATACCCGCCGAACAGGTAGATCAAATTGAAGCGGAGCTAGAGAAACACCACATTCCCCATCGTGTCTTCCGCTACGATGGAGCTGACCACGGGTTTTTCTGTGACCATCGCGCCAGTTACAATGACACCACAGCCGCCGATGCCTGGAAGCAGGTAAAACAGCTGTTTGAACAAGAACTTCAAGCGGCATAATTTTTTCCCACACTAGCAATCAGCGAGTTGGGAATTACTTTTTTTCAATCAACTAAGTTGTCATGAATTCCAAATCGACCTCTTCTCAAGATGCAAAATCGTCATTTTCTATGGACGATTTTGCCAAAGCTCTCGAACAACACGACTACCAATTTCACAAGGGGCAAGTCGTGCGCGGTAAAGTGGAAACCCACGAAAGTGATGGTGCCTATGTAGACATTGGCGGCAAGTCTTTGGCTTTTTTACCTGTTGATGAGGCGTCGTTGAGACGGGTAACAGATTTATCCATTGTGCTGCCGTTGCAGGAAGAACGGGATTTCCTGATTATCCGAGAGCAAGATGCAGATGGTCAGGTGACGCTTTCAGTGCGGCAGATGGAGATCAAGCAGGCATGGGATAACCTGGCTGATATGCAGGAAGCGAATCAAACAGTGCAAGCCCGTGTCACTGGCATCAATAAGGGGGGCGTTACGGTAGAAGTGCAAGGGTTGCGGGGGTTTATTCCGCGATCGCACTTGGTGGAACGCGATAACCTGGAGTCCCTGGTTGGTGAAAAGCTAACTGCTAGTTTTTTGGAAGTTTCTGCTGACACTAACAAACTGGTGCTTTCTCAACGGCAAGCGACTCGTTCTGTTGCCATCACTCAAATAGAAGTCGGGCAGTTAGTCGAAGGGAAAATTACTGGGGTGAAGCCCTTCGGTGTGTTTGTTGATTTGGATGGGATCACTGGTTTACTGCATATTAAGCAAGTAAGCCAAACTTACATCGAATCTCTCGCATCATTGTTTCAGGTGGGTCAAGTAATCAAAGCACTGATTGTTGATATCGATGAAAGTAAAGGTCGGGTTTCTTTGTCTACCAGAGTCTTAGAAAATCATCCAGGAGAAGTGCTGGAAAATATGGCTGAGGTAATGGAATCAGCTGAGTCGCGTTCTGAACGGGCGAGGAAAAATCTCACCAGATAGGTGTTCGGAAGATAAGAAGCGATCGCACTTGGTAATAAAGAGTGCGATCGCTTTTGATGTGAAGGGTGCGATCGCCACCCTGCGCCTAGACGCATCTCCGCGTACCCGATTTATTCCCTAAGTGTTTCCTCACCCTAATCTTGATTTGATGAAGACGAAAATCTTCAGCAACCGTCTTTCTTGCCTTGATTTTATCGAAAAAGAGCTTCGACTCCCTCAACAGTCAGCAACTGAACCCTTAGTTATCGATTTATTTGCTGGGTGTGGAGGACTGGCTCTCGGTTTTACTGATAAAAGCGATATGTGCTAGCTTATGCTTCGGGCAAGCTTCGCCTGTGACAATACTTATTGCTAACGCTCGCGCACTTGCGATCGCGTCCTGAAATCTACTATTGAAGTAGTTTAGGTATAAATATGCTCAAATTGTATCAATTTTTCTCTTCTGGTAATTGTTACAAAATTCGTCTTTTACTGACACAACTGCAAATTCCCTTTGAGAGCATAGAACTGAATATTCTCAAAGGCGAAACTCGGACTCCAGAATTTTCAAGCAAAAATCCCAATGGTCGGATTCCTGTCTTGGAAACAGAATCAGGTCAATTCCTGGCAGAATCCAACGCAATTCTTTTTTATCTGAGCGAAGAAACTGATTTTTTGCCAACGGATAATTTTGAAAGGGCAAAAGTGTTGCAATGGTTGTTTTTCGAGCAGTATAGCCATGAGCCTTATATTGCTACTTCCCGATTTTGGATTTCTATCCTTGGCAAGGCGGAGGAATATAAGGAGGCACTGAATCAAAAGCGCGAACCCGGCTATGCAGGGCTAACGGTTATGGAAAAACATTTAACAAATTGTAATTTTTTTGTAGGAGAACGCTATACGATTGCTGATATTGGGTTGTTTGCTTACACTCATGTGGCGGATGAAGGGGGATTTGATTTAACAAGATTTCCAGCAATCCAAGCTTGGCTGGAACGAGTTAAAGCTCAGCCTCGGCACATTAGTATCGCGCAATTATAATAGAGTTCGGTATGGGGAGGTAGGATAAGCGATCGCTTCATTCGCATCTCGTAATTTAGGTAACTGTACCTAAACAAACCTATCTGTAAAACCATTGATTAGCAGCGCCTACTCTAGAACATCTAGTGATGAGTTTGAAACCCGCGTAGGCGGGTTTTGTCTGTGTAGGTGCGGTTTCTAACCGCCAGCATATATTTGTAAAAATGGGATGGTTTCCACCCTGATTTAAGTGGCTGATAAGCTATACTGGCTGAAGTTAACTTTAAATATTAAAACAATGATAAAACTTAAAAAACTTAACCGTTTTTTGGCTAATTTAAGCATTAGCGTTTTAGTTATTCTTACCTTATCTTTTTTCCTCATACCCGTTAGTTCAAAACTTCAAGAGTCACCGATATTAGCTGTATTTGAAGAAGTTTGGCAAACAGTCAATGACAACTTTTTTGACCCAAAATTCAATGGAGTTGACTGGAAAGCCATGCGAGAGAAGTATAAACCTTCAGTCAAGCAGGCAAAATCTATTGATGAAGCATCCGTTGTCATCAATCAAATGCTAGCTGAGTTGCATACTTCTCATATAGGCTTTTATCCGAAGTCACAACCCGCTTACTACCAACTTTTGGGTATATTTAATCAAGGTCATTTCTTAGAAAAAATACAAAAGTTATTTCCCAAAGGCTTAGAGTACACCGGAATTGGAGCTTTCACTAAAGAGATCGATGGGAAGACCTTTATCACTGCTATTCTTGATAACAGTTCTGCTGCTCAAGCGGGACTCAAAGTAGGCGACCAAATATTAGCAGTTGATGGCAATCCGTATCAGCCAATCGAATCTTTTGTTAATAAGGCAGGGAAACAAGTCAGTATATCAATTCAACGAACTCCAGATTCAAATAGCAATAAGAATGTAACTGTAGTTCCAAAAATAATAAAACCTACTACAGTTTTCTTAGACGCAATGCGGTCGAGTATTGAAATAATCGAAAGCAATGGAAGAAAACTCGGTTATGTTCATATTTGGTCGTATGCGGGCGATAAATATCAGGACTTACTGGAAGAAGAAATTGCTTATGGACGGCTTAAAGATGCGGATGGGTTAATTTTAGACCTAAGAGACGGCTGGGGTGGAGCTACTCCGAATTATCTAAGTATTTTTTCCGAAAAAGTTCCAGTATTAACCCAAATTCCCAGAGATGGAATAAAAACTACCTTGGATTACCAGTGGAGAAAACCCGTTGTGATGCTGGTGAATAAGGGAACCAGAAGCGGAAAAGAAATTTTAGCTTATGGTTTTGAGCAGTATGGAATTGGAAAAGTCGTTGGTAGTCAAACAGCAGGAGCAGTTGTTGCGGCTCGTCCTTTCTTGCTCAAAGATGGTAATCTTCTTTATCTGGCGGTCGTTGATATTTATGTGAATGGAGAACGCTTAGAAGGCAAGGGCGTGAAACCAGATATCGAAGTGCCGTTCCAGTTAGAATATGCTCAGGGAAGCGACCCTCAAAAAGCGAAAGCTTTAGAGGTTCTAGCTGAAGCTGTTAAGAATCAGAATCGAGGGGCATAATTGCATTGCTAACCTCTAGTAGAGACGCGATTAATCGCGTTTCTACTATAGCAATCCTATTTGATTTGCGAACATATTTTTTTAAACGAACCGCAAAGACGCCCTAGCGGAGCCATGCGCGTTAGCGCTATAGAGCGCGAAGAAAAGATAGAAAGAGAGAGTTTACAACTTATTTAGGGTTGCTATATCTCTTTCTACTATCTCAAAATACGCTCAATCATCCCATTGGCTTGCGAACTATAGCCGCCGCCAAACAAATTAAAGTGGTTGAGGATGTGATAGAGATTGTAGAAGGTTTTCCGGCGCTCGTAGCCTGGAGCTAGAGGAAATACTTCGTTATAGCCGCGATAAAAGGCTGCGGGGAAGCCACCGAAAAGTTCTGTCATGGCGATATCAACCTCGCGATCGCCATAATACGCCGCCGGATCGAAAATGAGGGGTTCTCCCGATGCCGTAAAGCCTGCATTTCCCCCCCACAAATCGCCGTGAACCAGCGATGGTTGAGGGTGATAATCTGCTAGCAGTTCGGGAATTGCTGCCAGCAATTGCTCCTGTCGGGGAAATTGACCGCCGCGACGCCTTGCAAGCTGAAATTGATAGCCGAGACGATGCTTGGCATAGAATTCCGCCCAATCTGCTGTCCAATTATTGATTTGTGGCGTCGAACCAATCGTGTTATTTCTGTCCCAGCCGAAGGCGTCTTTTCCAGCGCATTTGTGCATCGCCGCTAACTTCCGTCCCATTTCTTCCCAAGAATGGGTGTCGCCGCGCCCCATTTCCAGCCACTCCAGTACGATATAGGCAGAATTCCCGCTGGTGCCCCAGCCAATCGGTTTTGGAACCCGAATCGTGTGAGTTTCTTGCATTTGCTGGAGTCCCAGCGCCTCCGCCTCAAACATATCAACCAAAGACGCTTGGTTGATTTTGATGAAGTAGGTGCGTTGCCCATCGCTGACAGCATAGCCTTGATTGATGCAACCACCACTCACCGACTGCCGCTGCTGACTTTGAAACTTTTCACCCGTTAGGCGAGTGATTTGAGCGTCTATTTCTGTCCACATGGGAGAAATTTTAACCCAGAGTCACGCTAAAGAAAGCACAAAGGTACGCCAAACCAGATTGATTCCTTGGCGTACCTTTGCGTTAACCTTTGCGTTAAAAAAACCTAGCTAGCGGGCTTGATCGCAACCACACCATAAGCATCACAAGAGAGATACTGTTGAGCTGCTGACTGGAGATCCGCCGCTTCCAACGCTTGAATCCGAGCCGGATAATTCAATGCTGGAGCCAAATCACCCATCATGGTTTGATAGTAGCCGTATAAGTTGGCGCGATCGCTCGGCGTTTCATTCCCAAAGACAAACCGATTCGCTACTTGCGTCCGGAAGCGGGAAATCTCTGCCTCACTCGCGGGTTCTGTCTGGAGGGTGCGAATATGAGCCAGAATCGCCGCTTCCACCTCTGCCAAATTCTCTACCGGCAACTGCGCGCCAATATAGAAGACGCCTTGATGCCGATGGCTCATATTGCTCACCCCAATATTCGTCACCAGGTGCCTGTCTTCCCGCAAATCTCGGAACAGCCGCGACATCCGACCTTGTCCCAGAATCACGCTCAACACATCCAGCGCGTAAGTATCGGATAAGTGCGTCATTCCAGGCACTCGCCACATCATCACTAACCGCGCTTGCTGCAAACTTTCATCAACATACTCGCGGCGGACAATTTCTCTAAAAGCGGGTTCGGGAGTGAGAGTTGAGGCGATCGCTTCTTGAGTTTTGACTTCTGGCTCTTGAGTGCTGACGCCTATCTCCGTCAATCCCGCTGCCACAATTTCAATTAATTCCTCAACCGGCAAATTGCCCACAACTGCCGCTGTTATCGATTTGGGTTGATACTGACTGGCGTGGAAATCGCGCATCTGTTGCGCCGTCAGCTGCTCAATTACCGCTGCTGGCCCAAGTACCTGACGCCGGTAAGGCAGGGTGTCAAATGCCACCTCCATCGCCCGCTGATAAGTCCGGCGGCGGGGATTATCTTCCGAGCGGCGAATTTCTTCTAAAACGACCAATCGCTCTCTTTGAAAGGCATCCTCTGGAATGCTGGGATTTAGCACTACATCTAGTTGCAATGGTGCCAAATGGGCAAAATCTTTGGGAGCTGTTGTGATGTAGTAGTGGGTATAGTCCTGACTGGTGGCTGCGTTTGTTACGGCACCCCGCTCTTCAATCAGTCGCTCGAATTCTCCACTGTTGAGCCTTGGCGTCCCCTTAAACACCATGTGTTCTAGAAAGTGAGCCATACCGTTAATGGGGTCTGGCTCATCCGATGAGCCGACATTTATCCACACGTTTAGGTTAACGGCTTCGACGGGCATCTGCTCTGCCACAATCGTTAAACCGTTAGGCAGGCGGTGGAGAGTAGGGGCGTTGAGTGGCGTAGATTTGAGCAGAGTTGAGGTCATGTGTTCTTCGGCGCTGGACTATTTCTCCTTTTATCTTACTCAGTCTGCACCTGTCTCCTCAGCCAGCTCCCCAGCATTGCGCGATCGCTCTCTAGATGTTTTTAAAAAGTTGCCCGCTCCTTTCGCCTTTAACACATATTTCCTTTCCGTGCCATTTTTTCAAGTTAATTAAGAAAGTCAATCATTCTTTAAAATTTGCCTTATTGATTAAAATTTGTTTATTTATGTATTGGGAAATACCTTGATTATGAAAGATTTATTTTAAATTTTTAAAAGCTTGAAAGAAACTCTGTATTTTTAGATAAATTTAAGAATTTCAGAGGCTTTATCAGTCTAGAGACAGATACTATGGCTTAGTCTGATAGACCAGACTAAAGCTTCATTTAACTGGAGTCAGTTGTACTCATGCTGAGTGGATTTTCAGGAAGTACAAACACCATCATTGCAGCTGGTTATTATACAACTGCGTTTTTGATTTATCGCGGTTTTCTTCGAGGGCAGCATCTACTCAGCAATCCATTAGTACTCGTAACTGTAGCAATCTTCTTGAGCTGTGCTATAGAACATTCAGTGCAGCTTTTAACATTAGTCTTGGGTGGGCAAAACGGCTCCCTAATGATGCTGAGAATTCAGGGAGGCATGGTTCCAATCATGGCTTTAGTTGTGGGAGCTTTCATGGCTCTGAGGCGTTACTACTCGCTCCTGGTTGAAAACTTCCGAATCCAAAAAAACACGAAAAATCAACTGGATCAGGCTAAGGCTGAGTTGGAAAGAGCGAACGCCAATTTGGAAGTTTTGGCAGCTCGTGCTAAAAACTTATTGCAGACAAATCAACAATTAGAAAGGGAAATTATTGAACGCAAACAGGCACAAAAAGCAACGGCACATACTCATGATTTATTGAATTCCATCGTAGAAAATCTGCCAATTGGAATTTTTATTAAAGAAGTGAATGAATTGCGATTTGTATTTTGGAACAAAGCTAACGAGGCACTCACTGGTTATTCTCAGGAAGAAGTGTTAGGCAAGAACGACTATGGCATTTTCCCGCCAGAGCAAGCTGATTTCTTCACAAGTCGCGATCGCGAAGTGTTGGCATCTGGGAAACTTCTGGAGATTCTGGAAGAGCCAATCCAGACAAAACATCAAGGTTTGAGGATTCTGCACACTAAAAAAATCCCGATTTTCGACGAATCGGGAATTCCCCAATATTTGTTGGGCATTTCCGAAGATATCACCGAGCGCAAGCAAGCGCTGGAGGCTTTAGGAGAATCGGAAGCTGCACAAAGCAGCGCGATCGCGTCTCTGCAACAACAAGCAGTCCAGATGAAAAAAGCGATGCAGACGTTGCAAAGCAGTCAATCCCAACTGGTTCAGAACGAAAAAATGTCCAGTCTGGGGCAGTTAGTTGCGGGTGTTGCTCACGAAATTAATAATCCAGTCAGCTTTATTTACGGCAATCTCGCTTACGCAGATCAATACACCCAAAATTTGCTGCATCTTCTACAACTTTACCAGGGTTATTATCCCGATCCAGTCCCAGAAATCGAAGCGTATAAGGAAAATATCGATCTAACTTTTGTCATAGAAGACCTATCGAAGATACTCTCTTCTATGAAGCTAGGGGCAGACCGCATTCGCCAGATTGTTCTGAGTTTGCGGAATTTTTCTCGGCTCGATCAAGCAGAAATGAAGGCGGTCGATATTCATGAGGGGTTAGATAGTACGCTGCTGATTTTACAGCATCGAATGAAAGCAAAGGGGGGAAATCAGGGAATTGAGCTGATCAAAGAGTACGGCAATCTCCCGCTTGTGGAGTGTCACGCTGGACAGATGAACCAGGTGTTTATGAATATCCTCAACAATGCGATTGATGTTTTAGAGGAGTACAGCTATCAGCACTTAGCGATCGCAACCATCGAGAATTTGCATACGCACTCTCTTGAGTTAGGTCAAACTCCCCCCATTTCCAATACTCAAGTGCCAGTTGCTTCGATTAGAATTCGCACTGAGGTTGTCGAAATTGATGACTGTCCTCAGGTGGTGATTCGGATTCGAGATAATGGCTCTGGCATCCCCCCAGAGGCGATAACACGACTATTTGACCCTTTCTTCACCACTAAACCTGTTGGCAAGGGGACAGGCTTGGGTTTATCCATTACCCATCAAATTGTGGTCGAGAAGCACGGCGGGGTTCTGAAGTGTTCCTCAGAACCCGGACAAGGAACAGAGTTTTACATTGAAATCCCGATTGTTCATCGTCGAGCGCGAACCTGTCAGGAAGCCGAAACTTAATGTAACGTAATATTAAGTCTCGGAAGAGGGAATCCTCGTTCTCAATTCATGCCAAGCTGTCATGTTGTCGTTATCGGTGCTGGAATTGGTGGTCTCACGGCTGGGGCATTACTGGCTCGTCGAGGCTACTCAGTCTTAGTTTTGGATCAAGCTCTGGTGCCTGGGGGATGTGCTTCCACGTTCAAACGCAAAGGATTTACCTTTGATGTGGGAGCGACTCAGGTGGCTGGACTGGAACCGGGGGGGATTCATCACCGGATTTTTCAGGAACTAGAAATTGAAATCCCAGCAGCGACGCCTTGCGATCCAGCTTGTGCCGTGTATCTACCGGGAGAAACCGAACCGATTAACGTCTGGCGCGACCCCCAAAAGTGGAAGGCGGAGCGAATTCGGCAGTTTCCCGGAAGCGAACCATTTTGGGAGTTGTTGGCGACTTTATTCCGAGCCAGCTTTGCATTTCAATCGCGCGATCCGGTGCTACCGCCGCGAAATTTGTGGGACTTATGGCAACTGGTATCGGCTGTTCGTCCCGATACGTTGATTACTTTGCCCTACACTTTTTTGACAGTGGGGGACGCTTTGCGGGGGTATGGTTTGGGCGATAATCAGCGTCTAAGAACGTTTCTGGATTTGCAGCTCAAGCTTTATTCTCAGGTAGATGCTGAAGAAACGGCTCTGCTCTATGCAGCGACGGCTTTGAGTGTGTCCCAAGAGCCGCAGGGACTATTTCATCTTCAAGGCAGTATGCAGGTGTTGAGCGATCGCCTAGTCTCCTCTTTAGAGAGAGATGCTGGCAAGCTGTTGATGCGCCACACCGTTGAACGCATCCACACCACAAATGGCAAAGCCACTGGTGTCGTTATTCGCAATCAAAAAACTGGCGCTGTCTGGACAGAACCCGCTGACCATGTCGTTGCCAATGTCACCGCCCAAAATTTGGTGCAACTTTTGGAAGCAGAGACACCAGAGGGAATTCCTAGTTCGGAACCCAAAACCCAAAATCGCTATCGTCGTCGAGTCGATAAACTTCCCCCATCGTCGGGAGCATTTGTGGTGTATCTCGGTGTCGATCGAAGCGCGATTTCCTCAGGATGCCCGCCTCATTTGCAGTTTCTCTACGATTATGACGGCCCGATTGGAGAAAATAACTCCCTATTTGTCTCAGTGAGCCACCCTAAAGATGGTCGCGCCCCAGAAGGTAAAGCAACTATCATTGCGTCTTCCTTCGTTGACACTCGGAATTGGTGGCAATCTGAGGATTATGAACAGTTAAAGCAACAATATACCGAGGAAGCGATCGCTCGTCTGAGCCAATTTTTTCACTTGACACCAGAAACCATCGTCCATCAAGAAGCCGCTACACCCCGCACCTTTGCCCGCTTCACAGCACGCGATCGCGGCATTGTAGGCGGGATTGGTCAGCGAGTTTCCACCTTTGGTCCCTTTGGCTTTGCCAATCGCACACCCGTGAATCATTTGTGGCTAGTGGGAGATTCTACCCATCCCGGCGAAGGAACCGCAGGCGTCAGCTACTCCGCCCTCACCGTGGTGCGCCAAATCGAAAATACCAAGAATTGATTCAGATGCAAGTGTTACAAATATAGCAATCCTATTTGAGTTGTGAGCCAGCCTTTCAGATCCCCGACTTCTTTCTCGAAGTCGGGGATCTCGCGTTTACGAATCATTTAGGACTGGATCTAAGTGTTATTAATATGCGCGGTAATTCCGTTTAAAGCTTACAGAAAACCAGAATACCTCGGCTAAGGTAAAGGCATACTGATTTTCTGTAAGGCAATCAGCGACGTAAAACTCAATCGGATTCGACAATCGACCCGCTATTAAACGCTACCCTTTTTTAGCCCTCGTTACGAGTACCGCCCTGTTGTGGCGTGCTTAGTTCCAACAAATCCGGTGTAGCAAAAAAGCCAAAGTACACTGCGATCGCGGCGGTGACTGCATGAAGCCAGACATCGTTGCCAAAGATTGGGATCAAGCCCAAGGTTGACTGGGTAGCCGGAAAAAGCCCCATTAGCGTTAGCACCCCATAGAAAATTCCCAAAACTCCACTATAGAGACGAGAACTGTCTAAGGCGATGGATGCAAAAATTCCCAGAAGTCCTACGACAAGGTGAACAACATTATGTAAGACATTGATGGGGAATAACCCCAGTAAGTAACCATATCCACTTGTGTATCCAAGACCCGCCATATCAGGCGTAACCGTAGGCGCTTTCACAAAGGCGGCAATAAATCCCATTACACCACAAAGGAAAAAGAAAATGCCGATAATTAACGCAAATTTTTGCGCTGGGTTCATGCCTTTCATCATTAACTTCCCGTACAAATTTGTATTTAATCTAAGCAGGATTATCAGCTCATTCGCCTTTCCTAAGGAAGAGGTCTTGAATCTACCCAGAGAAAGGGTTTATGTTAAAGGCGAATGTAGTCGATCGTACAACTGTAGCCAACTTAGACTACTAACCTACACTGATCGCTTGTCCCGTCTTAATTTCAGTAGTTGTTTATAAATTAGATTTGTAAATTCGATGGGTACAAAGAGGAGCTGTTAGCAATTAATTCACGCGAATTAGATAGCAGTGTAACTTCAGCATAATTAGGTAATGCTCGCTATTGAGGCGGTTGAGGTAAGGCAAAAAATCACTATTGCAAACAATTAAAGTTACTCTGAAGGTCAAAAGAATATGCGTAGATTGGGAAGGCAAGTGCGCTCTGTGCAGGCTGTGCTAAAACCACAATTAATCCGGAAACTCAAAGCAGAAAAAGCTAAACTACTGCGCCAATATCATAACTGTTTTGCTAACCCATTAATCGCTGACCTTGTTGTTAATTCCCGCAATATCACCAAACGAAAAGCTGCTGAAGCGGCACTGAATCAAGCGAATGAAGCCTTAGAAATTAGAGTTGAGGAACGTACCACTGCATTAACAGAAACCAACAAGCAATTGCGGCAAGAAATTATCGAAGGCAAAAAAGCTTTGGATGCGTTGCGAGCAAGTGAAGAACGGTTCCGTTGTTTGAGTAGCTACTCGCCAGTGGGGATTTTTTTGGCAAATATGGAGGGGTGCTGCATCTACACAAATCTCCGCTGTCAAGCCATCTGTGGCTTTACCTTGGCGGAGAGTTTGCAAGAAGGGTGGTTGCAGTTTGTTCATCCAAGCGATCGCGATCGCGTCTTTGCAGATTGGTTAACACATACTCGTGAACGGAGAGAATACTCTGACGAGTTTCGCTTTCAAACTAAGGAAGGAATTGTGCGTTGGGTTCGCGTTCAGTCTTCACCGATGTTCTCCGATCGAGGAGAATTTATCGGTCATGTTGGAATTTTAGAAGACATTAGTGAAAGCCTGCGGCACGCTACGCTACGCCAGCAAGCAGAGGAACAGATAACACAGCAGCGCAGCCAGCAGAAAGCCATCCTCGATAACATTCCCCATTTAGCTTGGTTAAAAGACAAAGAAAGCAGATTCATTGCCGTCAACGAGGCATTTGGTAACGCCTGCGGACTCAAACCAGAAGACTTAATTGGGAAGACAGATTTAGATATTTGGCATCCAGATTTAGCCGAAAGATATCGAGAGGACGATCGAGAGGTGATGAAAATCGGCAAGCGCAAGCGTGTCGAAGAACCCGCAGTCTACCAAGAAGGAAAGATGTTATGGACAGAAACAATTAAAACCCCAATTTTTAATAACATCGGGGAGGTAATCGGAACAACCGGGATTGCAGTCGATATAACCGAGCGCAAGCAGTCAGAGGAAGCACTCCACCGCCGCGAACAAGAGTTTAAAGCACTGGCTGACAATTCCCCTGATATCATTTCCCGATTTGGCAAAGAATTGCAACATTTATATGTCAATTCCGCTGTAGAACGAGCAATCGGAATATCCCCACAAATCTTTATCGGCAAAACTCATCCAGAGTTAGGAATCCAACCAGAAATTTATATTCCTTTTCAACAAATTCTTCAAGATGTGTTTACAACAGGTCAGCCACACGTTTTTGAAAGCAAGTCCTCAGTCAGCGGAAAATGCTATCAAGCTCGTATCGTCCCGGAATTTGCTTTAGATGGCTCAGTGGAGTCTGTGTTAAGTGTCGCTCGTGACATTACTGAGCAAAAGCAGACAGAGGAAGCGCTCCGGGATGCACTTCAGAGACTAAACTTTCATTTTGAAAACTCACCCCTAGCGGTCATAGAGTGGGATTGTAATTTTCGGGTGTCGCGTTGGTCGTCGGAAGCAGAAAAAATCTTCGGGTGGAAAGCGGAGGAAGTCATTGGCAAACATCCCGCTGAGTGGCAGTTTGTCTTTTCTGAAGACGTGCCAACTGTCGATAGCGTTATTCAGCGGCTAATCGATAGCAGCGAACAGCGTAATGTTTCTCGCAACCGCAATTACACTAAGAATGGTTCGGTTGTTTATTGCGAATGGTACAACTCGGCATTATTAGATAAATCGGGCAATTTAGTATCAGTGCTGTCTCTAACTCTGGATGTAACTAAGCGCAAACAGATGGAGGAAGCGTTGCGGGAAAGCGAAACCCGCTTCCGGATTATGGCTGACAACGTGCCTGCCTTGATTTGGATGTCAGACCTTAATTACAAGGGAACATTTTTCAACAAAGCTTGGTTAGATTTTACAGGACGCAATCTTGAACAAGAACTGGGCAACGGTTGGTTAGAAAGTGTACATCCTGATGATTTACGATGTTGCTTGGACACCTATAAATCAGCCTTCAATACTCGCCAACCAGTGCGAGTGGAATACCGCCTCAAGCGTGCTGATGGGAATTATCGCTGGGTTTTAGATACGGGGATTCCGCGCTTCACACCTGATGGCAGCTTTGCGGGTTACATCGGCTCGTGCATAGATATTACGGAGCGCAAACAGGCAGAAGAAGAGATTTTGAATGCTTTGGCAAAAGAGAAAGAACTGAGCGAACTGAAATCTCGCTTTGTCTCTATGACTTCTCACGAGTTCCGCACGCCTTTAAGCATTATTCTGTCTTCTTCCGAATTACTAGAATATTATGGCGATCGCTGGACTCAAGAGGAAAGATTAGAACAACTTCATCTCATTCAATCCTCTGTTAACCACATGACCCATCTGTTAAATGATGTGCTGACATTAGGGAGAGCCGACGCAGCAAGATTAAACTTTAATCCGGTATCCCTTGACCTAATTGAATTTTGTCGGACAATTATTGCCGAAATCCAACTTACCGCGAGCCGTGGGCATAAGATTGTCTTTACCAGCCGATACCAATTTCTGAGTGCTGGTATGGATAGAACGTTGCTGCGACAAATTTTAAATAATTTGCTCTCAAACGCTATTAATTATTCACCAAATAACAGCAATATTTATTTTGAAGTTAGTTCCCAAGACGGAGAGGCTATTTTAGAAATACAAGATGAAGGAATCGGGATTCCTCTGGCAGATCGATCCCGATTGTTTGAACCGTTTCACCGGGGCACAAATGTTAGTAACATCAATGGTACGGGATTAGGACTGGCAATTGTTAAAAGGTGTGTAGACTTACATCAGGGTAGGATAATAGTAGCTAGTAAAATTGGGCTTGGCACGACATTTAAAGTCGTTCTTCCTTTAAATAACAGATTGACGAGTCAGACCTGTGAAAAAGATTCTGGTGATTGAAGATGAGCCAGCAGTTAGAAGCAACCTTCTCAAACTCCTCAAGGCTGAGGAGTTTGATGCCATTGGTGCGGAAAACGGTTTGGTGGGAGTGCAGTTAGCGAGGGAACACGAACCCGATTTAATTATTTGTGATATCATGATGCCCGATTTTGATGGTTACAGCGTGCTAACTCAATTGCGCCAAGACCAGATAACGGCAATGATTCCGTTCATTTTTCTCACCGCTAAAACGGAGAGAGAAGACTTGCGCCAAGGGATGCAACTGGGAGCTGATGATTATCTGACGAAGCCGTTTACCAGAGCAGAATTGCTAGGCGCGATCGCTACTCGGCTGAAAAAACAAGAAGCTGTGACACTCCTGCAAGGGAAAATCCAAGAACTCCAGCAGCTCAATATTCAAAAAGATGATTTGCTTGCTAGAGCTTCTCACGATTTGCGAACCCCTCTAGCCAACATGAAGCTGATTATTCAAATGTTGGAAATCATTTCTAATGAAGAACAACAGCAACAATATAGAGCGTTATTAGAAGCTGAATGTATTCGGGAAATAGAACTAGTTAACAATATCTTAGATTTGCATCGTTTAGAATCGGAAAAAAAATTAATATCTCCAGAAACTTTAATTCTAAAATACTGGCTTCCGACTTTAATTGAGCCATTTAAACCTGGAATAGCTCAGCGCCAGCAAATTTTTAATATTGATTGTTCTCCCGCTCTTCCTCCACTGATTTCAGACCGAGTTTGTCTGGAGCAAATATTAATAGAGTTGATTGGAAATGCTTGTAAATATACCCCCTCTTTTGGTGAAATATCCATTAGTGTCTATGTGGATTATTCAATAAATATTAATTCAACCTCAAATTCAAGAGTAAACTTTAAAATCACCAATCAAGCAGAAATTTTAAATACAGAATTACCTCGAATTTTTGAAAAATTTTACCGCATTCCTAATGGTGATATCTGGAAAGAGGGAGGAAGTGGATTAGGGCTATATTTAGTGCAAAATTTGGTCGAAAAAATAGGAGGAACCATTCAGGCTCAAAGCACACAAGGATGGACTACATTTACCGTGCAACTACCCATTCAGACAAGTGCTTAAGTAGAAAAATGTAATTAAATACCAATTGACATAGGTACTAGGATATCGGTGATTTCTCCTTTCCTGGCGCACCCTGGAAGGTTTGTCATTACCTTAAGCATAAGGACATATTGCACCATTCGCAGGAAGCTGAGAGTCTGCTTTGCAATTCAGTCCAAAGCTCATAGCTTAAGTTCATTGAAATGGACTTAAATTTCTACTTAGTCTTCTAAGAGAAAACTTGCTTCTGTTAGCAAGGGGTTGAAACTAGAGACAGGTAATGCGAGTAGTACAAAATGTAAGTTGAAACAGACTAATTTTATAAAATTCAGTTTTTTAAACCATTCTCTGAGCAATTAGAAGAGAAATTTTATTCTCTGGCGGGATTGAAACAAAGCTCAAGTTTCAACACAAGTGGATAATGACACGACCTGGAAGGATAGGCAAATTAGAACTATTTGAGGCAAAAACTGCGATTCTGTGTAAGATGTAACAAAAATTCTACACAGCAATTTCTCTACTGCATAACAATAAGTAATAGTGGCTTCAGCCTGTTTTTTTTCAGAAACAGCTACAGACAAGTTTATGTACGTCTATCGCACCTCCCAATTTAACCGAAAGACTCTGTGCTATGGTGTTCAGGCTCAAGTAGATAAATTATGCAACGAACTTGAGCCTTTGAGTATTGATGAGTCACAGGCACGTTTTGAGAGGGTTTATCCCTACTTAAAGCGGAGAGGGGAAAACAATTTACGCCTCATTGCCAGAATTCGACCCGTACAGGACGACCTGGTGCTATGTCTACTAGACATTTTTCTCCGTGGCTCTAAAGAATACAAAAAGTTCCTGCGAACCCCAGAAGAGTACGGCAAAAAGAATCTCGACTGCCAATTAGATGAGGAAGCGCTAACTGGTTGGCTTCAACAACAGCAACCGTCAGCCAGCAACGTGTCTTCAAGGCGCGAACCGCTTCCAGACGATTTGCTTCCCTGGCTAGAACCTCCAGGCTGGGAGATAGAAAAGGATAAAGACTCTTGGGCAATCCTCTACGAAAGTGATGAGTGGATTGCCAAGTTCAAGAGTCCAGAAATCGGAGAAGACTGGGAAATTTACTATCAAATTATCTCTGGAATAGAAGAAAAATCGAGGAACGCTGAGAAAATTGCTGCATGGCCTGGTGTGTATTTGTGCGGTGAAAATAATTGCTATGTGCTATTTAGCCAACTTGAGACCGCCGATAAACCGCCTCGAATAGTATTATTTCTCCTAGCATCTTTTGCTCATCGACCTTCTACAGAAGAAATAGCCCAAATAGGGGAGGCAACTAATTTATTTAATGGTTCTAAAAATGTTTTATCTAAGCCTTTAACGCTGGATGAACTCACTCCCTTTGCGCGACGGTCTTATCCGAGTTACTTAGTAACAGATCAACAAAGTTGGCTTGCAATTCAAAGAGGCGCAGAAGTAAATCTAGCTCTTTCGGCAGAAGAAGAGGCAATTCTTAACTCGGTGTCAACAACATCAGCACGGGGAAATAATTGTCTGCCGCTTTTCTTAAATGGAAGGGCGGGTAGCGGTAAATCCACCATGCTGCTGTATTTGTTTGCAGATTATTGCTATCGAAAATATTACTACGAACCGGGAAAAGAACTTCCAGGAAAGCCGCTTTTTCTTACTTATAATAAGCGGCTATTAGAGGTAGCTAAAGAGTTTGTGCGCTGTCTGCATACATTCCATCACCGCTTTGTAGCAGATCGAACAGAAGGTTCGGAAATCCCCGATGTCAGTGCCTTCTTTCAGCCGTTTGGGACATTTCTCTTAAACTTACTCCCTTTAGAAGCAGACGATGCGTCACTGGCTAACCGGATGAGCCAGCAACCTTACTCTGCGGGAAACCCTACCGGCTACCGGCATACACTCCAGGAACGTTTCGATTCTCAGAAATACATTTCTTTCCATCGCTTTCGACAGCTTTACCGAGACTCAAAGCTGCCACAAGCACAGGTCTATTCCCCAGAACTTTCCTGGCACGTTATTAGAACTTTCATCAAGGGGTACAGTCTCCGGTACATGACTCCAGAAGACTACCAGGATGAAGTGCCGACTCAGGAACGCACTGTTCCAGCCGCTCAGTTCCAAGAAATTTATAAAACCATCTGGGGACGTTGGTATAAGCGGCTAACAACCGAGCTAGGGTACTGGGACGATCAAGACTTGATTAGATTGGTGCTGGAACTCAAGTGTTACCGTGCTGAGTACACCGCTATTTTCTGCGACGAGGCGCAAGATTTCACCCGGCTGGAGCTTCAGTTAATTATGCGGCTGTCTGCATTCTCTCAGTGCGATCTGGGATACCAGCCTATGCGTAATTTGCCTTTTGCTTTTGCTGGAGATCCTTTCCAAACCTTGAACCCGACGGGATTTCGTTGGGAGAGCGTACAGGCAGCATTTTACAATGAAGCGATCGCAGCACTCGATCCCACACAGCGATTAAATCTGCGGATGAATTTCCCGGAGCTGAAGTCTAACTATCGCTCTTGTACTGCGGTGGTGCAAGTGATTAACCTGATCCAATTGTGTCGTCAGGTTCTGTTCAAAATTCCGGCACTTCAGCCGCAAACTGCCTGGAAACAAGGTCACTTTCCCACTCCGCAAAAATTTATTATTGGTCGGAATATTCAAATTGAGCAACTCAAACACTACCTGAGAGACACGATTATTATTGTGCCTTGTGAAGAAGGGGGAGAGCTTACTTATGCTCAAAACGATGCGGTTCTTTCTCAAATTTTGGCAGAGATTCCAGAGTCAGAACCGCTCAAAAATGTATTGAGTGCTAGTGCAGTTAAAGGATTGGAATTTAAACGAGTCGTTCTCTACAAATTTGGCGAGGAATGTAACAAAGCTGTCTGGAATCTAGTCAATCGACGAGAAGACTCAAAAGACATTTTGGCAGATCGTTTATACGAATTTGAATTTTTCTTTAATAAACTCTACGTAGCTGCTTCCAGAGCCAAAGAACGTCTATTTGTTGTTGATTCTCAAATCGGAGACCAGCGGCTTTGGGGGGTCACAGAAACTTATTTAGAAGTGCTGTTACAGCAGTCACAAAACCCTGCTTGGCGAGAAAACGTTCAACCCATCCGTTTAGGAAAACCTGAAAGCGCACGGGATCTGCAAGAAGATGACTGGCACTCAATCGCGCAGGAGTTCGAGAGTCGGGGAATGAACTCGGAAGATCCAGATTTCATGAGACGTGCCAGACAGTGTTATAGCGATCGCGCCTACGCTAAAAAAGCAGAAATTTGTGAAGCTTGGGCACTCAAATTTGAGCATAAATTTAGCGAAGCTGGTCAACGTTTTCTTATGCTTGGCAAAACAGAAGACGCTTGGGATTGTTTTTGGCAGGGGATGTGTTGGTCAGCATTGTTGAAGCAGTTTGACAAGGCTCCGCCAGGTCGGGAATCAGAGCGGCAAATTGCCCAATTTATGGACAAAAAATTGAGCCAACCTTCTTTAAAGGAGTTCACTCACTTCCTCCAATACTGCATCAAAAGCAACCAGTTGGAGATTCACCGCAACAGCCGACAGTTGAAACTAGCCTTGGAGGAATATGCGACGGGAATTGGGACTTTAATTGCCGGGACAAACCTCCACCCGAATGAGTGGCAGCGATTTGGAGAGGTTCTCGAAGCTTTAGGAGAAGGCTGGAATGGGATGCTCTACCGTGCGGGAACTTGTTTCTACCGCGCCAAGAACTATGAACGTGCCGCGCAATGTTGGGAACGGTGCGATTCTACTCAACAGCGTAAATATTATCTGGCAAAAGCTTCTGTTCTTGGTCTGCCAAATGGTTTGGAGTATTTAGAAAAAGCCGGGGAATCCGAGCAGATTGTTAAGGAGTGGAATCAGGCTGGCAGACCTCATACTCAATTGTGGTTAAAGTATGTTGCGCCAATACTAGAAAAAGGAAAAAGAAAGAGCGGTACGGCAACAAAGGCGAAACAGAAAAAGCGGTAATGAGCGATTAGTTTTTAGATTTTGGCAAAACACCGAATAATCAACTAATGACTAAAAAGAAGGTGAGTTCTCCAGGGACTGAGGTTCTAGACTTTGTTTCCAACCTTGGATTGCCCGTTGAGCGTCGGTGTAGGCAGATGAACCATCGGGGATGTTTTGGGCGATCGCGATCGCTCTTTGGACATCATTCCGCGCCTGATCTTGTGCCATCGCCAACAGTTGATAGCTCCAGCGATTAATCACCTCTCTAGCTTCAGCACCGACTCGCGTCGAGTTACGCACCTGACGAGCCGTTTGAACTGCTTGCGCGATCGCATCCGGTGTTCCTGGATTCGCTAACTGATAAGCGGACTGCAAAATCTCTTGCGATCGCAGTTCTGTCCGCCAACTTTTAATTTTTTCCTGAGCTTCACCGTAGAGCGCTCGTCCTGAGCGAATTTGTCCCGCTGCGGTAATTGCCCCCGGAAGATTACCCGAACTCGCCAAAGCTTGCGCTTGATCCAAATAAGGCTGGTCTTGTACCCGCTCAACTCTGTCTTGCCACCGTCGGATCTTGCCTTGAGCTTCTTGATAGAGCGCTCGTCCCGCTTGAATCTGTCCCGCTGCCGCGATCGCGCCGGAAAGATCCCCTGCATTCGCTAAACCAGTCGCTTGATCCAAATAAGGCTGGTCTTGCATTCGCTCGATTTTGTCAGTCCACTGTCGGATTTTGCGCCTCGCTTCTGTATAAAGAGCGCGTCCTTGACCCACTTGACTCGCTTCGTTAATGGCTTCTTGCAGGGAACTCATATCCCCCAAACTTGCCAGTTGATCGGCGCGAGCGAGATAGGGACGATCTTCTACCGTCTCTATTTGACTCGTCCAGTTATTGACGAGAGATTTTGCTTCTGCGGAGCGGGGATTGGTGCTGGGAACCAGTTGTGCTTCCGCGATCGCTGCGCTTAAGTCACCGACCGTTCCGCCTTTTGCCAGTTCCCGCGCCCGATCTAAATGGGCGACATCTTCAATTTCTCGCTGCCAGCGAACAATCAAATCCTGGGCTTTATCGTATAGAGGGCGTCCTGGATTTAGTTTTTGGGCAAGGGCGATCGCATCTTCCAAATCTGAAACCGTTCCCTTCTGAGCGCGAGACTGGGCACTTGCCAGGTCGTTCAAATCTTGCGCTTCGCTTTGTAAATTCAGGCTTTCGGGAATTTTACTGGTAATGAGGATGACCGTTTGCCAGTCTTTTCGATCGAGCGCCTCTTGAGCCATATCGATTAATTTGCGCCCAAATTCTGTCACCGCGCCTTGAGCTTCCTTGTATGCCAAACTGCTGGGCGGAATTGCTTGTGCCAGTTTGATCGCCTCCAACAGATTATCTAATCCTCCGCTCTTAGAAAGTTGGAACGCTTTATCCAACTTGGCGCTTTCTTCCCGCGCCGACTGAATTAGATTCACCAGTTGGTCGTACTTGGTTGTTGCCCAGTAGTTATTGCCGATATAGACCAGTTGCACCGCATCGCGAAAAGCCTGAGTCCAGTTAGACTCGCGCACCTCGTCCTCGGCTTTTTTGTAAAGGCCTTCTGCCTTCGACCAGATGGATTGCCAGCGATTTACACGCTCATCCACCAACTTGTACGCTGGTACGCCCGTGGGGATTTTGCGAGCCATTGCGATCGCTTCGGACAATTGACCCGCTTGGAAGGATTCCTCTCCCAATTTCAAAATCTCCCGCGACCACTCTTCCAGATGCTTGTCAATTTCTGGGCGTAGCGGGTGATCTTCTGGCAAACCATTCACCAGCGCGATCGCTTCTAGCAAATCTTTTGCCGTCTGCTTAGAAGCCGCTATCTGAGCGCAGCTGAGGCGCAGTGATGCCGAAGCCGTAGGCCAAAAAATGGCTGGGCAGTTGGGAAGCGCTGGCAGGTTAAACAACAGCGCTACCGCTGTAAAACCCAGCCCCCCAGAGAGCAGCACCACCAAGATGCCCCAGAATGCCCAGCTAGTCGGCAAGCGTAAAAAACGTTTAGGTCGAGGTGGCTTGGGTGCTTCTGACGGAGAGTTCGGCAGTGTAGCTGGAATTTGCTGACCCCCCTCTGCTGGTGCAGCACTACCCGCCGGACGCTGAGGACGATCCGTTGGTGGAGGAAGTGGCTGTTTCCCCGGACGCGGTGCTTTTCTGGGGACGGGCTGAGAAGAGTTCTCGCTCGTGTGTGGTTTGCGATCGCTCGGACGCCCAGACGCAGGCACTCGTTTTTGGGATGTCCACCCAGCCGAATTTGAAGACTTGCCGCTCCGCCCGCCATCTGGAATTTCGGGATTTCTAGTCATAGCTTATTCACACCACAACGCGCTTCGCCTGGGACGAATGCTTTTTAGCACAGGCAGTAGTTGCAATCCTACTCCCCTCAGCCGCAAAAAGCTATATTCTCATCCAGAAGTCAAAATCTATAATTCATCATTCACAAGGAAATTTTCAATTCAGCTACAGAATCTAGAATTTTTTCTTACCTTGTGACTTCTAACTTCTGATTCCTAAACAGACTCGGCACGTAAATCCTCAATTAGCGCCGCCAATTCGTCACTGCTGGCGTTGTAAACCTCTCCACAAAAATGGCAAGTCGCTTCGGCTCCATCATCTTTTTCAATCATGTCTTGCAGTTCGGCTTCGCCTAGCATCTTCAAAGCACCCAAGACACGGCTCATCGAGCAACCACAGTGAAATTGCAGCATCTGGACTTCTGGTAGGATGACCAGACCCATATCTCCTAGTAGTTGCTCCAAAATTTCTGGCAACGTCTTGCCTGCCTGTAACAAGGGTGTAAAGCCCGCCAGTGCTTCCATTCGAGATTCCAAAAGTTGCACTAGGCTCTCGTCGCTCGCCGCCTTGGGCAGGACTTGCACCAGCAACCCACCAGAAGCCCGGACTGTACCCGCTTCTATAAATACACCCACCGCTAGCGCTGAGGGCGTTTGTTCGGAAGTCACCAGATAGTGGGCAACGTCATCCCCAATTTCACCCGACACCAGCTCAACGGTACTCGAATACGGGTAGCCGTATCCCACATCGCGCACGACATAGAGGTATCCCTCCCGACCGATTGCTCCCCCGACATCTAGTTTTCCTTTGGCATTTGGGGGCAGTTCCACGCTTGGGTTATCTACATACCCTCGTGCAGTTCCGTCCAATCCGGCGTCAACGAGAAGCCCGCCGAGTGGCCCATTTCCTTTTATGCGAATGTTGACCCTTGACCCCTCTCGCTTCATGCTAGAGGCAAGTAATAGCCCAGATGACAGGGTGCGTCCCAGTGCAGCGGTTGCCACGTATGAAAGATTATGACGCTGTCTGGCTTCTTGTGTGAGGCGTGTGGTAATGACCCCAACGGCGCGAATTCCACCCTCTGCCGCCGTGGCACGGATTAACTGATCAGCCATGAAAAGACCTTACATTTCTTAACACACTATACTTTTATTGTAGGCATGGCAGTTAATAGTGAGGTGGTATTTGCGGTGCTAATTATCAGAACCGCCAAAAACAGCTAGTTTTTCAAATAAGAGATAAGAACCTGAATCTTCTATCAGGCACAGATGGATAAACAGGCTAAAAATAAGGATTGAAATATAATTAACATTTTTAAAAAACATTTTTTATGTTGTTTTAGTTAATTTAAAAACAGATATTATATTAAAATAAATTTTTTGTTGTTGATGCAAATATGAATTTAGAGTATGCATGATAATTCTTAGCTGCCAGGACTATTTAGCCACTACTCTCAAGAAAAACAATTACATTAAGATTAGGAACAGTAAATAGAAACTTCTGTACCAGTAACAACTAATAACAAAGAAACCGCAACTGTTTATGCTAGGAAACTTTCAACAAAGCCATCTTAGAATAGAAGTAAATTCCCCCGCAGCAGCCATCGGCGACAGTCTGCTTCGCCCCAGCCAGCAAAGCCAGTGGTTGTGGCCCCTGCGCCTTTCCGCAGGGCTACCGGAACAACTGTCTGAGGGGTTAATTTACACCAGTTGGGTGGGGCCAGTGGCGATACAACACCAAGTGGAAGTGGCTCAACCCAACTGTCTGCGCCTGCTCTTGAGTCAAGGAATTGACGGTTATCACGAGTGGTACTGGGGAGAACATTGGGTACAGTCACGTCTAGAAGGAGTATCTCTACTGTCGCTGAGTTTGGGGCAAACACTCAGTTTGCTGCGCTTGCGAGAATTTCTAGCATCCCGATCTTAGAACTGAGGGCTGAGGGATGAGGACTGAGGACTGAGGGCTGAAGGGTGGCTAGAAGAACGATTTTCATGTTTGGGAATCGCGCGATCGCTATTAAAGACTAACACGAACACAAAGTGAGTAAGAGAGACAGAGAAGGTAGATTCTTCAGTGGCTTATTTGCAAATACTTTTGCCTTCACTAGACCTCCTGCATGAATCAGTGAGTATGTGCCAGTTCGTAGTTCAACAGTCCCGCAATCAAGTTGAAGCGTAAGCCAAACCGCTTTCTACGATTGCGATAGCGTCCCGAAAAG
>NZ_JAMPKD010000016.1:0-149091 GCF_039961915.1 Trichocoleus sp. DQ-A2 | reverse complement strand
GGTCTTGGCTCAAGAGCCGCATCCGCAAACAACTCGACCAGTTTAATTGTTTGCGAGATGCAATCGAGCATGTCTTATGCTTGTCGTCCTAATTACCTTGGCGATTGCTATAAGACCAATCTTTCTGGATGATGCTCTACATTAAATATCCCCTACCCTCAAAAAAAGGGTGAGCTGTATGTAGTGCGTCAAAACAGAAATGGGATGAGTCAAACTAGCTGCAAGCACAGATTCCCGATTATCTATTAACAGTTACTTGCTGAAGATAGGGTTGTGGATCTTGTGCCACCCAGCCTAAATTCGAGTTGTAGCGCAACTCAAAATGCAGATGGGGTTTGTCTACGTCAGGGAGTCCTGTGGTACCAACCGTTCCCAGGACATCCCCCTGGTTAACTTGTTTACCACGACTAGCATCAATGGTTGCAAGGTGAGCATAACGGGTTTGGCGTCCTCCCGGATGATTAATGACGACTAAATTGCCAGAGTCTCCGCGATCGCCAATAAAGGCTACAGTTCCCTTATCCACTGCTAGCACGGGTGTCCCGACTTCTGCCAACAGATCGATACCGCTGTGAAAAGCAACTTGATTGCTTCGAGGATTTAGCTGCCAACCATAACCCAGTGCGATCGCTGTCGTTGCGGGTAAGGGATAATGGGCTAGTTTTCGGTTGTTACGTCCAGCCAGACTTGCAGGCGACCAATTTACCCCAGGGATGAATACAACTCTAGGATTTTTCTGGCAACCGTTCGCCTCATAGAGTACATCGGCACGAATTCGGTAGGTTTTGGCTACATCTTGCCAAGTTTTCCTAGCCGGAACTTCGACGCGAATGCCATTGTAAGGCGGAATCAAAATTTCTGCCCCTACGGGTGCTTTGCCTTGTCGCAAAGACGGATTGATGCCGATCAAAGTAGTAGGAATGAGATTGTATTGGCTGGCAATACTTTCTAAAGTTTCACCAGCGGCAACTTTGTGGCGAATCAAGCGTTCTAAAACTGGCGGTGGGCACATTTGTTTGTCACCCTTCCCCTCAGTTGCAGGAGGCGATAAAAGGGTAGGTACAGCGAGAATGTCTTCAGCTACAGAGGATTTTGAAAATACCGCTGAAAAAAGGCAAAAAGAAACCGGAAGGAGGAAGAAAAAACTGAATTTTTGCTTTTTTCCTAACATTTCTAAGATGCGATCGCAATATCCATTCGCTTTTTTGATGCCATATTTGAGATTCCCCCAACCCCCGCGCTGACGCACCGCTGCGCTTAAACCAAAGCGGATAAAACAGGAGCGATCGCTGTATTTTAGGGAAGCTGTATTAATTCGCCTCTCTACACCTTTCGCCACTTGTCTCCTCACAAAACTCGCAAAATGCTGGGAATACTGTCTATCGTATCTAACGTGCGAATTTCATCCAGGGCTTGTCGAAAGTTCCCTTCCCGGACATCGTGAGTCACGACGACAATTTCGGCAAGTTCGCCGTGGATACCAGTTTGCACCACAGATTCAAGACTCACCTGGTAATTGCCGAAACTGGTGCCCAACTTACCAATAACGCCCGGACGATCCCGTGTCAAGAAACGAGCGTAAAACCGCGTAACTAGCTCCTCCATCGGGGCGATCGCGCAGTAATCTTGATGGGAACAGCTTAATAGGGGATGCAGTTTGGCAGCATCTCCACCACTTTTCAAAATGGCAGCAATATTTAAAATATCCGAGACAACGGCGCTGGCAGTAGGCCCGGAACCCGCCCCTCGTCCGTAAAACATCACCTGCCCAATCGGTTCGCCTTCTACGAGAATTGCGTTATAGACGCCGCTAATACTGGCAAGCGGGTGAGTTTTGGGTACGAGAGTCGGATGAACTCTGACTTGTAGAGAAGTCCCTTTCTCCGATGCCGGTAAATCTTGTTTAGCGATCGCTAATAATTTGATCGTAAAGCCGAGTTTTTCCGCATAGGCAATATCGGCGGCGCTGACCTTAGAAATTCCTTCACAGTAAATTTCTGGCAGCTTGATGCGTCCCCCAAACGCTAAGGAAGCCAAAATCGCCATCTTGTCAGCAGCATCTAAACCATCTACATCAGCCGTTGGATCGGCTTCTGCATAGCCCAACTGCTGGGCATCTGCCAGAATCTCGCTAAATTCACCCCCCTCGGTTTGCATCCGACTGAGGATGTAATTCGTGGTGCCATTGACAATGCCAGTCACCGAATGAATCCGGTTGACACTCAGCGCCTGCTTCAGGGGTTGAATCACCGGGATACCGCCCCCAACGGCTGCCTCTAGCATCACATAGACGCCTGCTTGATTCGCCGCCGTAAAAATTTCATCGCCGTAGCGAGAAATCACCGCCTTGTTTGCCGTGACAACGTGCTTACCATTGGCGATCGCTTTGAGGATGAGCGATCGCGCCGGTTCTAAGCCTCCCATCACCTCGACCACAATATCCACATGGGGGTCGGTGACAATCGATTCCAAATCGGTCGTCAGCAAGCTTTCTGACATTTCTACGAGTCGAGGCTTATCTAGCGATCGCACTCCCACCCGATAAACTTCTATTTCTTGCAGCAGCGGATGACGCCCTTGCGGATCTAGCAAAATTTGTGCCGTACCCGTGCCGACTGTCCCCAGTCCCAGTAATCCAATTTTAAAAGCCACAACCGTTATCCTGAATTTTAACTCTACAGCGCTTGTAATTTACTTGTAATTTAGCTTTTCGGCTCTGCCTCCATCGCGTTGGCAATGCTAACACAGGGGATGCTACCAACACCCTTCCCATCATCGCCCCGAACAGTGAGCCAAAAACTGAGCAAAAGAGTGAACCGAATTGCCGATCCACCTGAGACATTCTAGAGGTGATGGCACCCATTACAGTTGTTGAGTTGCGATCGCTTATGCTCAAACAAATTGCTCTTGCTGGTTTTGCGAGTTTCGCCGTTGCTGCCTTCCCAGTCGTCAGCAAGGCTTTAACCGTTCAGGAAGTTCCCAATCCTCGGCAAATTAATGGTGGCTGGGTGACAGACATGGCGGATATGCTCAGTCCGGCGACGGAAGCACAACTCAACCAGATCATCTCAGATTTAGAGGCAAAAAATAGCACTGAAATCGCGGTAGTGACGGTGCCAGAGACTTCACCTTCTGCTACTCCCAAGGCGTTCGCTACGTCGCTATTTAATTATTGGCGCATTGGCAAGAAAGGGCAGGACAACGGGGTGCTGTTACTAATTTCTCAGGGGGAACGTCGCGTAGAAATCGAAACGGGTTACAGTATCGAGTCGATTCTCCCCGATGCGCGTGTTAACAAAATTATCCAACAAGAAATCACGCCGCGATTTAAGCAGGGCGACTTTAACGGTGGCACCCTGGCGGGAACGCAAGCACTGATTGTAGAGTTGAGAGCGGGTGAACTGCCAACTCCTGCTGGCGTTCCGACTCCACCTGTCAGCATTCCGGCTGCACCTGCTAGCGTTCCGACTACAACTGCTAGCGTTGTAGGAGTGGTTTACCCACTAGCGGGTGTTGGCGGTGTATTAGTGTTGATTCTAGGGACAGTTGCTTATGTGCGTCGTCCTCGCAGTGGGATTTTGCTCGAACCGACAGGGCGATCGCGCATAGAAGGTGACAGTGGCGACACTCATCCCTGGCATTGCGCTACTTGCAAAAAGCAGATGCAAAAACTGGATGCGATCGCACTCCAGCCTTATCTCAGCCAAGCTGAGCAAGTAGCGCAAAAGTTAGGCAGCGTCAGATTTGAAGGCTGGCAGTGTCTCAAGTGTTATCCGCAACTAACTGGGCAGACAATTCACATTTGTGCTTACATTCTGGACTCACAACAATTTAACACTTGCCTCACCTGTCAGGAATTGACCGTCACCCAGACAATCAAAGCTATTTTGGAACAACCTACATGGAATAGAGAAGGTAAGCAACTGGTTGCCAAAGAATGCCACTGTTGTTCCTATAACGAGGAAGTTAAGGAAACGCTTCCTTGCCTAACTCCCTCGCGCCATACAGTTTTCATCGAACCAACCGGGCGATCGCGAGTAATCGGCTCAACTCGCCCCACCCATTGCGCTGATTGCCGATATCCCATGCAACAAATGGACTGGAATATACTCCAATTCCATCTTAGGAAACCTGAGCGAGCAGCTCAGAACCTAGGTAGCGTCAAATTTATCGGCTGGCAATGTCCCAACGGTTGCCAACAAACCTCTAGTCTGGGAATCCACATCCGTGCATACATTCTGAACTCAAGGCAATTTAGCACTTGCCCCACCTGTCATGAATTGACCGTCCAATGCACATCGCAGGTTACGCGATCGGCAACAGAGTACAGCCAAGGGATACGCCTGTTTACTCACAATTGCCACTGTTGCTCTTATCAGCGGCAAATTGAGACAAAAATTCCTCGCCTACCTCCTCGTCCTAGCAGCACTCAGAGGAATAGCGTTCGCCGTTCTAGCACTAGCTGGATTTCCAACAGCAGCACTAGCACTTCCGATACTAGCAGCAGTAGTTGTAGTTATGACAGTGGCAGTAGTTATAGCAGCAGTAGCAGCGATTTTGGCGGCGGCAGCAGTGATGGTGGCGGTGCTGGTGGCAGCTGGTAGCAAGCAGCAAGTAATTAACGCCGGAAGGGGCCAGGATTGAGTAAGTTGACTTCAGTAATTTTGATAATGTAGGGGTTGAATTTACTTTTATCGTAAGATCCCACCCAAATTCCGTAAGTTCCCGGCTGCCACTGACCAGCAATGCCAGGGTTTTTGCCTTCATACTCATCATTGCACCAGCTGCCACCAGGTCCCTTGATCACGAGGGTAGTGTCTTCTGGGCTTTGCACTTGGATGGATAGAAAGTTGAAAAACGAAGTTAAAACTACAGTGTGATCGGGCTTATCGTCCGTAAAACCAACACATGGCCCGGTAGCGGTTTCGCTGCGACCTGCAATTTTTTGGGCCGCTATTTCGCCGCCACTGATACCCCGAATCGTCAACGGATCGGGCGAAAACCGGGGACCGAGGGTGACATTCTCGAATATGGGCGGGGATTGTACGGATTGGGCTTGCACCCTCGAAAGGCTCAACACTCCTACCGCCATCAGGGCTATGGTTGTGATGCCTGCCCAGAGGGACTTTCCTACCGATTTTTCCCCTAAATTGGGTACGGGTTTGTACATCCTCACTTCCAAAAACGGCACCTTGTTACCGATTATGTAACGGCTCTAGTTGTAGCAGTGACGATAGTATCCCATAAGAAGTTCCAAAGAAGAAGCCAAAAGCCTTCTCAGGCTGAGCTTGAGAAGGCTTGCAAAAGAAAAAGAAAGAAGATTTTCAGTTTACTTTTCTAGGGCTTGCTGTAAACGTAGCTTGTCCAGACCCCGCTGATTCAGGATCAACCAAGATTGAATCAAATCAGGACCATGCAAATCGCCGGTTAGAGCTGCGCGGAAACTTCGCATCACTAATCCTTTCTTCAGATTCTTCTCCTTGGTCAGCTGTTTGATGATGTCTTGGGCACCCTCTGCTGTCAAAGTTTGATGATTTTCCAGGGCGTCCAAAATCGCCTGCAAAGCGGTTTCGGTGCCGTCCTGCTGCAACTGAGTCAGTCCCTCTTCGCTGTAGGCTACGCTTTGGCTAAAGAATATCCGGCTCATCTCGACTGCATCCTGCAAGCGCGTCAGGCTGGCACTCAGCAGGCTGGTTAACTGCTCTAACCAAGGGCGATCGCTGATCGGGTCAAATTCGTATCCAGCCGCCTGCCAGTAGGGAATCAGCTGATTTAATAGCTCATCTATCGGCATCTTGTGCAGATACTGACTGTTAAGCCAATTCAGCTTATCCCAGTCAAATTTTGCCCCTGCCTTATTGACGCGCTCAAAGCCGAACTGTTGAGCCGCTTCTGGCAGAGTAAAGATTTCCTTAGTGGAATCCGGGGGCGTCCATCCCAACAATGTCATGTAATTCGCCAAGGCTTCAGGCGTGTAGCCCATTTGCTGGAAGTCGGAAATGGAAGTGACGCCATCCCGCTTCGAGAGCTTTTTGCCTTCCTTGTTCAAAATCAATGGCGTATGGGCAAATTCCGGGATTGCACTTCCCAGTGCCTCGTAGAGCAAAATTTGCTTAGCTGTGTTCGCAATATGGTCTTCTCCCCGGATGACATGGGTGATCCGCATATCAATGTCATCCACCACCACTGCCAAATTGTACAGCGGCTGACCCACTGAATCGTCTGAGGCACGAGCAATCACCATATCGCCGCCGAGGTCGCTGGCTTTCCAGCTAACTTTGCCGCGTACCAGATCGTTCCAGGAGATCTCCCGGTCATCATCAATTTTGAAGCGAAGCACCGGACGACGCCCTTCGGCTTCAAAAGCCGCTTGTTGTTCTGGCGTCAAGTTCCGATGGCGGTTGTCATAACGGGGAGCCTCTTTTCTTGCCGCTTGCGCTGTCCGCAATTCGTCTAGTTCGGCTTCGCTGGTGTAGCAGCGATAAGCATAGCCCTTATCTACGAGAGTTTGAATGGCTTTGCGGTACAGGTCGAGGCGCTTGGATTGAAAAAATGGCCCCTCATCCCAGGTCATTCCCATCCATTTCAGACCATCAAGGATGTTTTGAGTATATTCGGGGCGCGATCGCGCTTCATCGGTGTCTTCAATTCGCAGGATGAACTCGCCGCCATGATGGCGAGCAAACAGCCAGTTAAATACAGCGGTTCTCGCCGTCCCAATATGTAAGTTCCCAGTAGGACTTGGTGCAATCCGAACTCTAACGGTCACAGCAGATTCTCTCAAAAGGTTTCTATATTTGTTGTAGCTGCTAGTTGTAGCTGCTAATAATTGTAGGGGCAGGTTTCAACACCTAACCCCTACTAACTTTTCTACTACTTTTTACGGGACTGACGGGGCTCGAACCCGCAACTTCCGCCGTGACAGGGCGGTGCTCTAACCAATTGAACTACAGTCCCTTGTTTTCCGAGCCATTAACGATTATGTCGAGTCTCGTTGGATTTGTCAACCCCTTTTTTTCATTCCCTTTCGAATGGTGGGGTAGACACGGCTTTTTTGGTCTCGTGCCAAGGCGCAAAGACGCTAAAACGTTGCTTCATTTGGCGTCTTTGCATTTTAGCGCGATATTGTCCGGATTAACTATGAATGTGGCGCTTGACTTTAATGCTCACAAGTGCTGCAAATACCAAGCCTGTGAGTGCCGAAGGTTCCGGGACAGAACGATGCGCCGCTGATTTGGTGCCAATTCCAAAGGCGAGTACCTGGGTAAACTGAATCGGGCTAAAGTTGTTATCGCTAACTACAATCAGCGACTTTCGCCCATCCGCCAAATCAGGGCCAAAAGTCAAACCTTCAATATTATCGAGCGTCACACCTAACTTCTCAAAATCAAGCAGCAGTTTTTTCTGAGCTGGTTTGATAGTGTTGAGGTTGATTGCACTGAGACTGTTAATACTGCTAATATCGGTTGCCTTTTCTAAAGACACCTCAAACAGCTTGATTGTGTTCCCCACTCCAGTAGAAAAAGACCGTTCTAAGCTAAGAAACGTATCTTCATTCACTGCTAACAAATCTACTAAACCATTGGTCTTGAAACTATTAACAGGATTGGGTGCTGCGGCAACTGGATCGGTAACGTATAAAAATTCCTGTTCCGGCTTCCCAGTTACGAGGTTATATTTTAAGATTCGCGAAGGACTTGCCACCTTGATGTCAGCGACAGCACCATCCTGAACCAAGGCATTTTCTGTAGCTGTAAACAAATACTTTTGGTCAGGGGTAAGCGTCAAGCTTTCAAAGGCTAAATTATTGCGAATCCCGCTATCTTTAGCCGCTGTTGGTAAAAACTTCTGAGGAACTGGCAGGGTTTGAAGTTGCTGACCTGCCAAAGAAAATTCATTGACGAAAGGATTAATTAATTGGTTCGCATCTCCTTCAGAAGAGATAAATAGACTTCCCTTGCTACTTAAGGCAATCCCTTCGGAGTCAAGACTTAAAGGAGCAAAAGGTTGATTGTTTACATTCAACAAGGTTGTTACGTCTACAGGAGTTACTCCCCCCTGCTTTAAAGAACCCTGAGAAATATCAATTTTGAGGGTATAAAACCGAGCTGGTGCCTTTTCACTCCGGTCATCAGAAATACTGTAATAAACGTCTTTACTGGCATCGTAAGTAATTCCTGATAGCCCTCCCAATTCAGTTCCCTGAAATGAAAAACCAGTCGAAAAAGTGAATTGTCCTAAGTAATCAACGCCGGTTATTTTGAATGCCTGAGCGGGATGTGCTGTCAGAATTGCAGCGGTTAATCCACCAATAAAACAGAAAGATGTAAAAAATTTATCGATCTTGCTCATGATTGCCAGTGTTAAATTAAGCCATTTACACCAGCACCGTATCATCATAAAAATAAGATTTTTTTAAGAGAAGGTTATAAGAGAGTTGAATTGGAAAAATTTGGTGTTGGAAGATTACTCCCGTGCATCCAAATGAGCCGCATCCTGTATAAAGTCTACCAGCCAGTCTTTAAGGTGACGGGTAGCGCGGCAATCATCCTCGTTGTAGCGCAGAATGGCGTCGAGGAAAGTGCGATCGCGTGTTTTTAACCATTGATCGTACCAATAGATACACACTTGCCCATTCGCCCCCGCATCGCGCCACTCAAAACCCAACCAATGCGCGATCGCTTTTAAAGCATAACTTTCGACGGGCAGTGTCACCATCCCTGTTACCCACTCGTGGATATCCACAAAGCGCGATAGCACCGGACGTAGCCTCTCCAGCGGGGTGTTGTAGCATTTAGCCAGCCGCTTCATCGTCAGGATTTCGTAGTCGCAGAAATGGAAAATGGGAGCCTGAGGATAAGTCCAAACCAAATCTAAAAATTGCTGCCAAACCAATTCTTCGTCGCTGGGTTGTTCTGCTAAGAAAGGATAAAACGTTTCTGTATTAGCTTGACGGTCTACCACTAAAACTCCCAGCAGATAATCCAGTTCTAGCGACGGTTCTGCTTCAATATCAAAGTAAAGTTCGATAGGTGAAAGGAGAGAAGATGGATTGTCCATCACCCATTCTGCTGTTTGAGTGGTTTTAGCGATCGCAAAGGGTTTCTCCAGAAGCATCGCCCGATTCTCCACTACTGATTGCGCTTGCTGTACTAGCTGTTGCGCGACTTCCTCTCCCAAAACTGGCTCCAAAAAAGCTGGACTGACACCTGCCAGAGACTCCCGACTCGTCAGTTCAAGCGTCTGCAAATGCTGATAGCGACTCGGCGTTACACCCGGAATCAAAGAGAGATGTTGCTGTTCTTGCGCGATCGCATAGCAGTGATTTAACCAAGGGCAAAGATTGCACCGCTGACGGGTAATGAACACCTCTGGCTCTTGCCGAGACAGGAGCATTTCGATACACTCCTCTACAAGTGCCTGCATCATCGGCACCCATTTACTCAAATTGACTGCATAAGCCTTTTTTTCCCGTAATTGCAGCCAAACCGTATCCGGCATAACGCCCTGAACAGATGCCAGTAGATGGGCGTGAAAAGCTGCAACCGTTTGATATTCCAGCTTAGGACGCCGACCTAAATGAATGTCACTGGGAACGTAAATCCAATCGCCAAAGTTTGATTGTCCGGGTTGTTTAACCAAGAAATCAGGACAACTCACGAGGGTCACTGTCTTCGGAAGGTGCAAGAAGGATTCATCCTTTATCCCTACTCCTTCCTCTTTCAGAAGCACGCCTCGGTAAATTAGCTCAACGCCTTCTTGCATCAAGGCAATGGTGGCATTCGCACCAGCGTGCCAATCTCCCCAAGCGTAATTGGGTTTGTGATAAGTCTGTCCCGCCAGAACGGTTTGCTGGAGAGCATACCGATCCTGTTGCAATTTGGCGCGAAAATCACTTTGAAAATCCTGCTGGGTAGGATCTCCATATAAATCGAGAAAAGACCGGCGACTACAACGTTGGTAGTGCCGCAACATATTAACAGTTAGCAGCATGACTTCAAGCTAACAGAGAATGAGTGAGCTTTCGCGATCGCTCTTATCGCACTCAGGCTAAATGGTGCTAGACAGACAAAGCCTGACGAGAGCGGACTTGTAAAGATACGATTTATCGCATCTCCTACGTGTAGATTTTGACAGCGCACCATCGGTTAGAGTAGTGGCGATTTTGAGCGTGAGGGTGTAGGCATGGCTAAGCGTAGCAAACGGCAGTTGATTGAGTGGCGATCGCTCTTATTGTTACTTCCTATATCGTTTTCAGCTTCTATCTATCGTATGTTTGGCGTTATTTGTAGCTGTTCTATTGTTGTCATCAGTGGCGGCACAGGCACCCAGCGTTTCAATTGCCCAACAGCCAGCGACTTCCTCGCAAAATGCAACGACTACTGATAAGCAACAAGCCTATGCACGGGCAGAGCAGCTGATAAAGCAAGGACAGCAACTAGAAAACCAAGGAACGGTAGAATCTCAGCAACAAGCGCTTGCCAAATACGAAGAAGCACTCTCTATTTGGCAGCAATTGGCGGTTGACGAGGCTCCGCCGTATCGGGTTCGCAGTTGGGAAGCACTGACTCTTTCTCTCATCGGTACCATCTACGATGTTGACCAAGACGAGCCTCAGAAGGCGCTGGACTATTTCGAGCGGGGGTTAGCTGTCAGGCGCGAGTTGAAAAACCGCCTTCAGGACGCGATCGCTCGCGCCTCTACCGATAATGCTGGCTCCAACTCGGACGACCAACAAAAACTGCTCGACTCGTATAAGCAAGCACTTGTAGCCACCAACGTTGGGGAAGCTTCCCTGCTCGATTCTCTCGGCAATGTTTACTACAGCTTGGGCAAAATGCAAGAAGCGCTCAAACATCACAATCAAGCCCTGTCGCTGTTTCAAGCTGAGAAACAACCCTCTCGTGAAGCTATTACGCTGAACAACATTGGTGATGTCTACTTTAAACTAGGCGAAACTCAATCAAGCCTCGGCTTTTACAATCGAGCGCTGGTAATCCAACGTGCCGAGAAGGATACTGCCGCACAAGTCCAAACACTTCAGAATATCGGTCTGAGCTACATCAACTTGGGCGAATCGCAACAGGCGCTTGAATCTTATGAACAAGCACTAAAAATCCAACAAGAAAGGAAGGATTTGGCTGGGCAAGCGGATATCCTCAGCCAAATTGGCTTGCTCAACTACTCATTGGGCGAGCATCAGAAGGCGTTGAACTCCTATAACCAAGCGCTGGAACTCCAACAAGCAGCACAGGAAAATCTATCTGGAACAGGTTTAACCTTCAACCTTTCTCAGCAAGCTGGGATTCTCTCAGGTATCGCTAGCACCTACGCCTCATCAGGATTTGGCGATTATTCCAAAGCGCTGGACTTTTATAACCAAGCGCGATCGCTTTTGCAAAAGGCGGGAAACCGATTTGGGGAAGCGACAGTCCTCAGCTCAGTCAGCTATGTCTACAACCAATTAGGGGAAATGCACAAAGCCCTCGATGCATTAAACCAAGCGCTCGTGTTGTGGCGTGCCATTCCCGCTCCCGCTAGAGAAGCTTTTACCCTCCGTAACATTGCTGATATCCATAATTCAATGGGTAAGCCGCAACAAGCGCTCGACTTATACAACCAAGCGCTCGATATCCAGCGTCGGGTGAACGATCGCACTCAAGAAGCCGTCACCCTTAATAGCATCGCTGGAGTCTACAAGTCGCTAGGAGATTATCAGCTCAGTATCGATACAAACACCAAAGCACTAGAGATATTTAAAAGCATTGGCGATCGCACCAGGCAAGCTTCAACCCTTGACGACATTGGCTTTGTCTACCAAGAAGCGAAAGTTTATAAGAAGTCGCTTGACTATCACAACCAAGCGCTAACTCTGGCAAGAGAAAATAACGATTTTTCGCGCCAATCCAGGATACTCACTTCTATAGTTAGAGCCTACGAGTTATTAAAGGATTATCCCAAGGCGCTTGATGCTACTAAACAATTACTTTCACTGTCGCACCAACAGAAGGACAGCTTTTGGGAAGCCATGTCCTTCGTTATGAGCGGCAGGGTGTATTTGGCATCGGGAGATTATCCCAAAGCACTGGAAGCCACGCAAAAGGCAGTGACTGGGCACCGGAAGGTGGGGACTCGCCTAGCAGAAGCCAACGCCTTGCGGAACCTGGGCAAGGTTTACAATGCGTTGAAGCAGTACGAAAAAGCGCTTTCAACCTATGATCGGGAACTAGCACTACGGCGGTTGATGGGCGATCGCACGGAGGAAGCATATACACTCTATGAGGTTGCGATTACACAACGCGACAAGGGCAATCTCAACGCAGCCCGTACCCAAATCGAAGCCGCCATCAAAATTGTTGAGGACATACGCACCAGAGTCACCAGCCCAGAACTGCGTACTTCCTACTTTGCCTCCGTGCAGAATTACTACCAGTTCTACATCGACGTGCTGATGCAGTTGCACAAAAAAGAGCCTTATATTGGGTACGATGCTCTGGCACTGCACGCCTCGGAACGCGCTCGTGCCCGGAGTCTTTTGGAACTCCTAACAGAGGCTAACGCTAATATTCGGCAAGGAGTCGAGCCAAAACAGCTGGAACAAGAGCGCACCTTGCAGCAAAAACTTGATGCTGTTGAAAAACGCCGAGTTGAGTTACACAGTAGCAACCCCACTAAAGGACAGCTAGAGAAAATTGAACGAGAACGCGAAAATCTCTTAGAAGAGTATCGACAAGCCCAGGCACAAATCCGAGCCACCAGTCCCCGCTATGCCGCCCTGACTCAGCCAAAACCCCTCACCTTGGCAGAGATTCAGCAGCAGGTTCTTGATGACGATACGCTGCTTTTGGAATACTCATTAGGCGAAGAACGCAGCTATCTTTGGGCTGTCACCAAGACTAGCATCACCAGCTACGAACTCCCCAAACGCGCCGAAATTGAGTTAACGGCACGGGGTTTCTATGAACTTTTGAACACTCCTGGCTATAGCTTGGAAACCCGAAAGCCGACCGATAAGCGAGGAGGAATTGAGGTTGAACTCGCTCCCGCTAGCACCGAAGTTGTAACCAAACTCAGCCAGATGCTCTTGGGGCAAGTGGCTGGGAAACTGGATAAGAAACGATTAGTTATTGTCAGCGACGGTGCATTGCAGTATGTCCCCTTTGCCGCGCTACCAGTGCCAACGCAGGCAAGCACAGAAAACAAAGCCAATCCTTCCACCTCACATATTCCGCTGTTAGTCAATTAGGAAATCGTCAATCTGCCCTCAGCGTCTACACTAGCCGTGTTAAGACACGAACAAGCTGGGCGCAAACCTGCTGCTAAGGCTGTGGCGGTGCTAGCCGATCCCGTCTTCGGCAGTGACGATGAGCGAGTCAATCAAGCAAAAGGGCAGACAGAGAAGCAGCGGAGTATCGGAGAAAACCTTGCATTCAGCACTTTAGCAAGATCCGCGAGAGAATCGGATGTCACTTTTAAGCGCCTACCTTTTACCCGGCAAGAAGCTGAGCAGATTCTATCCCTCGTACCAGCCGCAGAACGCAGGCAAGCCTTCGATTTTGCTGCCAATCGTGCCTCTGCAACCAACTCAGAACTCAGCCAGTACCGGATCGTGCATTTTGCCACTCATGGCATCCTTAATAGCGTGCATCCAGAATTATCAGGGGTGGTGTTGTCTCTGCTAGATGAAAAAGGCGAATCGCAGAATGGTTTCTTGCGACTGCACGATGTTTTCAATCTCAACCTGCCAGCAGAACTGGTGGTTCTGAGTGCCTGCGAAACGGGATTAGGTGAAGAAGTCAAAGGCGAAGGATTAGTGGGCTTGACACGCGGCTTTATGTATGCGGGTGCGCCGCGAGTGGTGGTGAGTTTGTGGAGTGTTAGCGATCGCGCAACATCCGAGTTAATGACCAAATTTTATAAAGGAATGCTGGAAAAAAATCTACAGCCAGCAGCGGCATTGAGAGCAGCACAGATAGAAATGTGGCAAAAAACGGAATGGAAAGCACCCTATTACTGGGCAGCTTTCGTGCTGCAAGGCGAGTGGAAATAACAACCGAACTGTATCGCTTCTAGCTCCCTCAGGAGTTACACAGTTGGCTTAAGAATGAAACAAGGAGCCGCCAAGTAGTGACGAACAGCATCTCGCACAATCCTGCGTTGCAATCAGGAAGTTAATGTAATCGGGTTGGTTGACTTTCGCTGGCTTCATTCCTAAGTAGTTCTACCTCACCTCCCCTTGTTTCTCAACTGCGTAACTACTGAATCTTTATGAAGCTGGAATAAAGCTCAACTCTCCACTGATTTCAGGATAAGTTATAAGTTTTAATTATGAATTAAATGAATTTACGTATTTATACTTAGGCAAGCTTTAGAAAAATTGTCCATCTATGATTTATTTTTTTCATCAAGTCTCCCATTTTTACTAACTTTCATGGCTAGACAAGCCGTTGGTAGGTCACTCTAATAAAATTACATTTAATAAGTCTTTACATATATAAGCTGTTTATATATAGATACTTTTTATTTTTTCAGTAAAGTCTACGTGGAATTACTAGAAATTCACAGAGGAGAATAGTAGGCTTCCTTTTACGGCTGAGTTGTATTCAATACCTGGCTAGGGCACCTTTAATTGCAACTTAGTAGGCAAGGAATTCTAACTGCTGGGTCTGTCTACATTCTCGGCTTCAACTTAATTCTGCATGAGAGGAACACTTTATGAGTTTAATGAGAAAAGTTACAGGAATTGTCGGGGGAGCAGCGTTGCTCACAATGGGTATAAATTCAGCTCCCTCTGAAGCTGCTTTGTTGGACTTTTCTTTAAGAAGTTTTAGAAAAGAAATTTCTTTTACTTTAGATACCTCGGTGACAGATCAAGATTCTTCTCCAACCGCTGGTTTCTTCCCAAACGCGATATCAGACCTTAAAATAGACGGTTCGCCAGTTCCATATTCTGATACGGCAAATGTGAATACTAGAGCGACTACTTCTGCGGGGTTTGGCGGTGGAATTGGGTCAGGAGAGTTTTCTAGTTTGAGCTTCTTTTTCAGAGGTTTTGATTTAAATTTACCGGATCCAGTCCCCATTCCTACCTCTTATTTCTTTGTTCTCTGGTTTGATAATTTTTCTTTAGTCAATCAACTCTCTAGTGACCCCAACGACTATGCATTACGCATTGGTTACGGAAGAGAAGATACTATTGGCTCTCTCCGTACAGATATTCCTCCAGAACTGCTAACTGTGACGCTTCGTCAAGCTCCATCTCCCAATCCTGTTCCGGAACCCAGTGCGATGGCAGGTCTTTGTGTCTTAGGCCTGAGCTTCTTATTAAAGAAGACTGCTCAAAAATTTAAACTGAGGAGATCAGCTTCACCAAACTTGACTACTGCCAATATCTACTGAGCAGTCCTGTCAACAACACGGTCAGGAAATTGGTCGATCATCTTGAGGGTATTAGGCTCGCTCGTATCAATCGCTATCTGCGTGGCGAGAAGTTGACGCCTCGAAAGTTGTGGGACACCGTGGAACCCCTTCTACAACCGTCCGAGAATGCCTAAGTGCTATAAAATGATACGGTTCTAGACAAGCGTTATTCAGACTCGATTGAACTGGTCAGGCGACAATACTGGTCAGGCGGCAATACAGTGGGAATGAGCATCGCGTGATTCGGGGCATTGGCTTGACGCCGCTGTCTGTACGTCAATGGTGAAACTGGACTGAAATGTCCCTTGCGTAAGCCCTGTCCTTTACAAACTCAAGGGGAGGCGAACCGTGAAACTAGATCCCATCCCTTCCTGACTTTCTACAGTAATATCACCCCCCATCATCTGGCAGAAGTGACGGCTAATCGCCAACCCCAGTCCAGTACCGCCATACTTTTTCGTAGTCGAGGCATCTCCTTGCATAAAGGCTTGAAACAGTTGCTGTTGTTGTTCATCCGAGATCCCAATCCCAGTATCGGCGACCCGAAAAAGGATGAAGGACGTTTTCAAGGATGAAGGATGTAGGGTGGAAGAATCAGAGTTTCGGGTTTTTAGACTTGCTGCTGGTAGTTGACTCTGAGCGATCGCGCTTTCATCTTTCTGCACTGTCAGCGTCACTCGACCTTGCTCGGTAAACTTGGCAGCATTGGAGAGCAAATTAAACAATATCTGCCGCACCTTAATCTGGTCAGCGTACATGGTGCCCAGATTCTCGTCACAATGAACGTCTAAGACATTTCCATTCTTCTCTACTAACGGTTTTACTGTTATGACAACGCTAATAATTAACATTTTGATATCAAACGTTTCCGGGTAGAGAGTCATTTTCCCGGCTTCAATCTTCGACAAGTCGAGGATGTCATTAATCAGTGCCAGAAGATGTTTGCCAGCAGAGTTAATTGATTGAAGATCGCTAATAAAATCTTCATCGCTTAAGCCGAGATCCTGGGCATCTTCTTCGAGAAGTTTGCTCAAGTTAATGATGGCATTCAAGGGTGTACGCAGCTCGTGGCTCATATTCGCCAGAAACTGACTTTTGGAGGTACTAGAAGCTTCAGCTAATTCTTTCGCTTGTTGCAATTCTTTGGTTCGCTCGGATACCCGTTCGATGAGATGATTCAGAGAAGTGGCTAATGACCCAATTTCATCGCCAGTGGTGACAGGGGCACGCAGATCAAAATTAGATTCCCGTGCTACCTGCTGAGCCACTTGAGTAACCGTGACGACTGGCTGTGCGATCGCGCGACTGGTACGCAGCGCCATCGTCCCTGCGATCGCAACCGAAACAAGCATACTCAAGATAATAATGATTTTCTCCAGTCCTTGAGCATTCTCCATCACTTCTCTCCCTTGCTGCTCCTGCTTTTGAGCCATATCAAGGAGGTTGCTCAATTGTGCATTGAAGCGCTCTAAAGTCATCGCTGACTCCCCACGGATCGCGATGAGTAGTTGCCGTCGCGCTGACTCAACCGCCTTTGGCTGCAATTGCAATTGGTCAATTGGTTGCAAGCTAGACTCAGTTTGCTGAACGTAGGAGTCCAAAGTAGTCGTGTAAGCCTGCAATAATTCCTGTATTGTGTCGGGGGTTGCTGCTAACCAGGCAGGGTTGCTCTTGATGAAGCGTTCAATTTCCAACCTCAACTTCTTAGCTTTGCTAACACAGTCGAAAAATTGCGCTTTTTCCAATTGCAGCTGTTGTGAATCCTCTAGTACAGCAGCTAAATGCGAACCATGTAATTGCACCTCGATGACCGCATCCTTAAAATTTCCGAGCAGTTGTGCTTGTACGTGGGCATCATTGAGTTGTTTGACGCCTTGCCCTTGGTAATAGTCTGCGATTACTAACCCAGCTAGCGAACCGAAAAAGCCAATCGCAATTGCTAGGAAATAGCCGTAGCCAATCTTTTGGTGGATGCGCCAAGAACCGGCTTTCGGTTTCCAAGGTAAGAGAGATTTTAGCGAGTGGCGGTCGGTCGAGAGCGGCTGAGTCGCTAAAACTTTTTGGCTCTCTGTGGTGTCGTCAGCAGCGGTTGGCTCTTGAGGTTGCATCAGCACAAATTCCTTGCCTTGCTGCTAAAAATGACCAAATCAGCCCTATTAGATCGAGTCGAGTCTCGCTCGACGTTTAGCTCCACTTCTTTTATAACAGCACCACCGCTGAGCCAATGTGATTTGTATGGTGTTTTAAACAAGATCGAGGAAAGGGTTAAGTTTCCAAAAATGTAACCTAAAGCACTACTCGAAAGCTACAGTGCCAGATTAGGAACACGAGATTATTTGTTGTTCTAATTTGTGTTCCAAAATATGAATCGCTTTCTCCCGTGTAGTGCTAAGCCGAATTTCTGGAATCGTGTAAAAATTGTTTCTCTAGCGCTGGGTATCCTCAGCCTGAGTGCCTGCCAATCTGCCCCGACGCTAGAGAAACTACCCAGAAGCCTCACTGTCTCCGGAAAAGGAGATGTCAGCATTCCGACAACGATCGCGCAAGCGCGTTTGGGTGTGGAAGTTCAGGGGAAAACTTCTCAGGAAGTTCAGCAGCAAGTCGCCCAACGCTCTTCTGCGGTAGTGAAACTGCTGAAATCCCGTCAGGTGGAAGAACTAAAAACGACTGGAATTACTCTCGCTCCTAACTATAGTTTCAAAGACGGTAAGCAAACCCTGAATGGATATATCGGCACCAACATTGTAAGTTTTCGCACTGGTCATGAAAAAGCCGGGACGCTGTTAGATGATGCCATCAAAGCCGGTGCAACACGAATTGATGGCGTTAATCTTGTTGCTGCGGATGAAGCGATCGCGCAGGCTCAGCAGGAAGCGATTAAAAAAGCCTCCGAAGACGCCCAAAAGCAAGCAGCAGCGGCGTTGGGGGCACTCGCTCTCAATCAGCGAGAAATTGTCAGCATTCAAATCAATGGAGTCAATCCACCACAGCCAGTCATCGCCTCCGAGCAGGCTTTATTATCCCCTCGAAATCAGGCTGCTGACACGCCGGTTGTGGGTGGCGAACAGAAGATTATTTCATCCGTTACCTTGCAAATTCGCTATTAAAGAGCGGCTTAACGTTTCAGGATGCGTCCAATCCAAATTACACCTAAAGTCCCTAACCCAAACCAGATAGCCACGATAATAAAGGCAACAATCCAATTCGTAGGTTTATCTTGAGCGATCGCAGTTGTTGCTCTTTCCCGAAAATCCGCCATCACGGCTGGGGGAATCATCTTCAGTACCAGCCAAATTCCCAGCGGCACAAGAATCAGATCGTCTAGATAACCAATGACTGGGATAAAATCTGGAATGAGATCGATCGGACTAAAGGCATAGGCGACGATCAACCCAGCCAATATCCTTGCATACCAAGGAACTCTGGGATCTTTACAAGCCAAGTAAATTGCGTAGGTTTCTTTTTTCAACCGATGGAGTTGTTGTTTCCATCCCTGCATTTGCGTTGACCTGAATGAACGTTAAACGCTAATGAAGCTGTAGCGATCGCTTACTGCAATACTTGAATAAGTTGCCACTCTCGGACTTTCCCGATCGCTCGGTAAGGCGAGGATAAATTGGCGAGTTGTTCTGACCTAATCCAAGCGTAGCTAGACGGTTGCAGCTCTGAAACTTGTTTAACCTGTTTCGCCAAATCGGGAGTGTAAAAGCATAGTAGCACTCCAGTTTTTCCCGTTCCTCTGATCCAATTCACTGGATGAGTTTGTAACACAGCAGCAATTTCCGGCTGCTGCATTAATGCCTTGATCTCAGGGTTGTAATCTCCGATTAAACCCGTGCTTCCCGCTACGGCTAAAGCAAACCAAGGTCCTACCAACCAAGCTGCTAACCAATAACGACCCGTTAAAAACTTCTTGCCAAAGTAATAACGACCCATCCATACCACTGGTAACATTAGCCATCCCAACCCCAAACCGAGAGCGATCGCTCCATACTTTTGTATTTGTGCATCCCCTTTCACGCCAGGAATCGGAAAACTACCGTACAACGCCACACCTGCTAACACTAATAAACAAGCTAAGCCCCCAAAAGCATAACTAAGATTTTGCGGAAGCCATTTTCGCGGCGATGTATCCTCATAAATTCTGGCAAGCCAATCCAAAGCAAGTCCTGCCAACAAAGCCACAAAAGGATAAAGAGCCAAAGCATAATGGGGCAAACGAGTCGAGAAAAAACTCAGTTCTACAAACAGAATCAGCGGAAAAACCCCTAATATTAGCTTCTGTCGAGGAAGTAGATTTCGTAAACAAATGCCTATACCTAACAAACTGAAAAAAGGCCAGGGAAACGCTTTGACTGGAATATTCCAGAAATAGTAAGGCCAAGTATTTCCATCACTTTCATCTGAGCTAAGCCTGAAAATAAACTGGAACAATTCCTGAAAAGTATCTTTGTCATAGTACAGCCAGCCATTCAAAAGCCAGACGATTGTTGGACTGAAGCCAACTACAAAGCCTAAATAGAGCATGGGATTTGTGAGATGTCGGTGACGACGATGCTCCCAAATTAGGTAAGGTAACAGCGCGATCGCTGGCAAAAAAATCATATAGCTTCTGATTAAGAAGCCCAGGCCTAAACTTATACCAGCGACAAAGCTCCAAAAACCTTGATATTTTGGATGTCGTTCAGCTTTTAATAAAGACCAAATACCCAAAAGTGCCATGCAAACCATCGGCACATCTGGAACGGCTAATCGACTATATTGAAACCAAAAAAACTCAACACTTAGAATTGCCGCTGCTAACCATGCGGCTCGTTTACTTAACAAAATTGTCCCAATTTCATAGACCAATATCACGCTAATGATGCCAGCAATGATGCTCGGTATTCGCGCAGTTGCCTCACTAATGCCGAACAGCGAGAATGAACTGGCAATCAACCAATAGGCACCGGGAGTTTTACCATAATTAGCGATAGAGGGCTTTAACCAGTTGCTAGACTCCACTATTAATTTAGCTCGCCAAGAGTAAAGTCCCTCATCATGCGCCATTAGGCTTTGCTGTTCGTGACTGAATAGCAATAAAGGGACTGACCAAAGTAACAAGGTCAAATAGGGTAATAATGCCTGTAGGCGAGAGATTTTAAGCATTTGACTTCTCATTAAGCAGTCATTTTATTTAGTTGAAAATTAGCCTAGAAGATTTTAAGTTTTTTTATCTAAACTTTTTTGTTGACCCTCACAAAAAAGCCGAGAGGACACTGCTTTTTTCAAAGCAAGCATCTCTTCGGCTTTAAGCTTCGAGGTATTCAGGTACTTGAAGTACAAGGGTTAAGCAGTCGCTTCACACTCGGTCATTGCTTCCCGCAGGAGTGCTGCTTTGTCAGTTTGTTCCCAAGGCAAATCTAAATCCGTCCGTCCAAAGTGACCATAAGCAGCGACATCTTGGTAGAAACGACCGCCGCGATCGCTGGGTAGGTGACGTAATTTGAATTCTTGGAGAATCCCTGCTGGGCGCAATTCAAAGTTCTGTTTCACCAGTTCCAGTAAGCGCTCATCGTCTACTTTGCCGGTACCGAAGGTTTCTACCAAAATACTGACGGGTCGAGCAACGCCAATTGCATAGCTCAACTGGACTTCGCATTTTTCTGCCAAGCCAGCCGCCACAATGTTTTTAGCCACATAGCGACAAGCGTAAGCCGCACTGCGGTCTACTTTTGTCGGGTCTTTTCCGGAGAAGGCACCGCCACCATGACGGGAGTAGCCGCCATAGGTATCAACAATAATTTTCCGTCCGGTCAGACCAGAGTCGCCTTGAGGTCCCCCGATGACGAATTTGCCAGTGGGGTTGACTAGAAAGCGGGTTTCTTCGTCCGGCTGAATCGCCATATCCGCAAAAACGGGTTGTACAACCGCCGCCCACAAATCTTCTTTAATCTTGGCTTGGACTGCGGATTGCTCGCTAATTTCACCAATGTTGGCGGTGTGCTGGGTGGAAATCAGGATGGTGTCAATCCCAACGGGTTTCCCACCTTCATAGGCAACCGTTACTTGAGTTTTGCCGTCTGGACGCAGGTAAGGCAATTGTCCAGTTTTCCGAACTGCTGCAAGGCGGCGAGAAATTCGGTGTGACAAACTGATCGGCAAGGGCATCAGTTCCGGTGTCTCGTTGCAGGCGAAGCCAAACATGATGCCTTGATCGCCAGCGCCAATGGCGTCTAATTGGTCGTCGCTGGCTTCTACGCGGGTTTCCTGCGCGGTGGTAACACCTTGGGCAATATCTGGGGATTGTTCATCCAAGGCAACCAAGACTGAGCAGCTGTTGGCAGAGAAGCCATTATCGGCATCGGTGTAGCCGATCTCTGCAATTTTTTTCCGGGCTAAGTTAACGAAATTTACTTGAGCTTTGGTGGTAATTTCACCTGTGATTAGCACTAAGCCGGTGTTGACGACAACTTCTGCTGCGACGCGGCTGCTGGGGTCTTGTGTCAGTAGCGCATCTAGAATGGTGTCAGAAATCTGATCGCAGATTTTATCGGGATGACCTTCAGTAACAGATTCAGACGTAAATAGGTAGCGACGAGACAAGGGCAATTCCTCCTGGGATGATGGCTCTTGCTAGGGCAGTGATTTGAGTTAAGTTAAGCTATTTTAACCTGCGATCCTAAAAACATTGAGACGCGATCGCTATTATGGTCAATTTATTTGATAAAGCTTTGATGAAGCGAATCGGCTGCCCTAGTATTTGGCGTTACAGTGGGAAGACATCGGGATTCGCTTTGTAGCGGGAATTTTTCGATGATTTTTATCAGAATAGTCGCTCTTGGTGGACACGAAAGCGATCGCGCTCATGCCAATTACAAATAAATCGGTGACGCTGAGACGGTGCTAGTGATGACAGCAATTTTACCGACAGCCCAACCGCAGAAATCTTTTCCCCTAGCGCCGATGGTGAACCAGTAGCAGAAACCTATGACCATCTCTATGCCATTTTGACGACTTTGGAAGTCCTCAAACAATACTTGGCAGAGCGTCAGGCAACTGTTCTTGCTAACCAGTTTCTTGACTATTCCCAAGGCTTTCCTAAAAGGGAAACTACTTGGCTTTTACCGAGAAGATACTGGGGAAAAGTTGCTAATTGCCGATGAGCTAATGCAGGCGCTAAAGCGGGAAACTCAGAGGCGACAGCAGGCAGAAGAACAAGCCGAACAAGAACGCCAACGAGCCGAACAAGAACACCAACGAGCCGAACAAGAGCGCCAGCAGCGGGAATTTGCTCAACAACAGCTTGCCGATATGGAAAACCTGTTAGCTCGTTATCGCGATCGCTTTGGGAATTTGCCTGATAGCTAATGGCTAACAGGTGTCAGGGGTTCTCACCGATTAGCCATTAGCATCCAAAATTTGAATTTCGTCGAGTTGCGCGATCGCGACATCTGCACTTTCTAGATGCGCCGCCTCTGGTTTTCCCCAGCAGATGCCAATACAACCAGCCGCCCCCGCCTGACGTGCCATCTGAATATCTCCGGCAGAATCTCCCACCATCAGAGTATTGCTGGGTGAAACTCCCAGTCTCTGGCAAGCTTGCAAAAATAAAGCCGGATCGGGTTTAGTGGGACCTTCATCAACTCCCATCTCTAGCTGGATATAGGGCGAGAGCTGATGTCGCTTGACAAATGCTTCTACTCGTGAAGTCGAAGCAGCTGATAAAATTCCTAATTTCAAGCCAGCTTGAAATAGAAGTTGCAGCACTTCCAATGAACCAACAAATAAGGGAGAAGGGGCAGCATCTTTTAGAAATTGGTCTGCTTCATTAAAAGCGCGATGAGCGATCGCTCTTGATTCCAGCCACCCCCGTCCGGTCTCAGCAATATAAGCAGCAGCAGCAATTTCATTCTCTCCATGACTACCTACTGCTAATAACCCCGTAGGGTCGAGAGTGTCTCCATTAATGCCAAACGCCATTAATAAAGGGTCTCCGGTTCCGGGGATTTGAGCGTCTATAATGCGCGATCGCTTTTGCCCCAACTTTCTCAAAAATGACTCCGAATCCTCTAGGGTGCCGTCCTTGTCAAAAATTACCGCCTGGATATTCGGGAACGTGACCTCTCGACAGCGAATTGTTACCAAAATTTCCCCCTCAACTCATTAAACTGCAATAAAAAAAGAGGGAAATTCCCTCTTTGGTCATTACTAATTTCAAATTTCAAATCTGAAATTTCTCTGTCTCCTAACAAAATTACTCTTGTTCTATAGCAGGTGACAGCTCTTTAGCTTCTGTATCAGGTGACTCTTCTTCCTCTTCTGTAGCGGGTGGCACCTCTTCAGCTTCGATAGCGGGTGGAACTTCTGCCTCTTCTGTAGCAGGTGGCACGTCTTCATCTTCGATAGGAGGTAGCGCTTCTTCGTCAGAAACGCCGATTTCTATAGAAGGTATCGTAGTGCCTTGCAGCTTGGCTCGCATCTGCTCCCGATACTTAGCCGCCATTTCTTCCGCCATGTCATAGACGCGATCGCGGTTCTTGATCATGTCGCCCGGTTCTGGCTCTAGCTGCTTGGTGGAGAGCGAAATCCGTCCCCGTTCAGCATCAAGGTCAATGATCATCACTTTCACTTCATCATTGACATTGAAGACGCTGTGAGGCGTGTCGATGTGGTCGTGGGAAATCTCGGAGATGTGCAGCAGTCCGCTGACGCCGCCAATATCGATAAATGCACCATAAGGCTTGATGCCTCGTACCGTTCCAATCACGACCTCGCCCACTTCCAGGCGATTCATCTTCCGCTCGACCAGCGCCCGTCGGTGCGACAGAACTAGACGGTTGCGGTCTTCGTCTACCTCTAAGAATTTTAGGGGTAGTTCTTCACCAACCAAATCTTCCTTGGGTTTGCGAGTGCTGATGTGAGAACCGGGAATAAACCCGCGCAATCCTTCAATTCGTACCAATGCACCACCGCGATTGGTAGCGAAGACAAGCGATCGCACTGTAGCGTCTTCTGTCTGCAACTGCCTGACTCGCTCCCATGCTCGCATGTACTCAATGCGGCGGATGGAAAGGGTTAGCTGTCCATCTTCATTCTCGTCGGTCAGAATGAAAAATTCTCGCGTCTCGTTGGACTGCAACACTTCTTCCGGAGCATCAACCCGATTGATTGACATCTCCTGAATCGGAATGTAAGCCGCTGTTTTAGCGCCAATGTCAATCAGAGCGCCCCTAGGCTCTAAACTGAACACGGTACCGGCGACAATATCACCGGGATTAAAGTGATAGTCGTACTTATCGAGTAGGGCCGCAAAATCTTCGTGAGAAAATCCAATATCTGCTGTAGCGGTTGTTTTCTGATTGACCATGCGTATCGTTTCCTGGTGTTATCTCCGTATTTAACTGTGCCTCCTGTCGATGTACGCCCACGTTTACCGCGTGCAGTTTACACCTACATAGCTCTCTCGCCAAACCTATTGTATGAGATTTTCTAGGAGCGAGAAGTTGTCCAGACAGGATATTATAACTTAATTTGCTCATCCTCCGTTTGGCTAAAATTGCTCCCTAGCAGTAGGTAAGCGGTATTTCAGCTAAAGACTACATCTGAGGCAACAACTACTATTTCTGCATCTGGTTGCGGTACTTTGCCGCCATTTCCTCAGCTTTTTCATAGACTTTCTGAGGATTTTTCAGCATATCACCTAGTTCGGGTTCTAGTGCTTTTGTGGAGAGTGAGACGCGATCTTTCTCAGCATCCATCGAAATTATCATTGCTTTTATTTCATCATCGACCTTAAAAATACTTTCAGGTTTGTCAAAGTCAGCGTGGGAAATTTCGGAAATGTGCAGCAGAGCGTTAATGACTGCAATATTGATAAATGCACCATACGGCTTGAGTGCAAGTACTCTCCCAGTAACAACTTGACCAACTTCTAAATGCTTTATCCCTGCTGGATACAGTGCTAGTCGATGGGAAACAAACAAGCGATCGCGGTATTCATCTGCCTCAACGATCTTCAACTGGAGTTGTTCTCCCACTAACTCTTTGAATATGTTTACACGTACCCAACAAATTACTGGGAATGAAACTACGCAACCCCTCAATCCTAACTAACAGACCAGCAGCACCACTGATCTTATAAACTTTAGCGTACAGTGTGACGTTTTCGGCTTGCATTTGACGCACTCGTTCCCAAGCCAGCTTTTTCTCTAGCTGTCGGATGGAAAGACCAAGTATCAAATTCCCCGCTTCATCGTATTGATTTACAATCAAAAATTCGCGGGATTCGTTCAGTTGCAAGGCTTCTTCTGGAGAGTCAATCTCATTGATTGACATTTCCCGAATTGGGAGAAAAATAGCTGTTGGTGCGCCAATGTCAATTAAAGCGCCCTCCGGCTCCAGAGCGATCGCTTTACCAATTACAACGTCGCCAGGACGAAAGCTAGATAAATTTGAATTCAAAAATGTTCGGCTGTACCTACCGCATCTCTACTGCATACTATAGCAGCTTTGTCAACTGCTAGTTACTAATAACCAATAAACAAAGAAGCCTGGATTGCTGTGTCACCAGGCTCTGATAAAGAAGACTTATTATTTTCGAGAGGATCTGTTAGTTCAGTGTCTTCCTCTGTTCCACTGCCATGACTTCGCAGATGATTCAAGGTATCCACAAAATCTCGAATTCCTTGAAACTGCCGATAGACCGAGGCAAAACGGATATATGCAACTTCGCTGATAGATTGCAGACGCTGGAGGACTAATTCCCCAATTTCTTGACTGGTAACTTCTCTAATGATTCGCTGCTGTAATTCTGCTTCAATTTCATCAACCAATACTTCCAGAGTTCCTTGGGGGATGCCGGTTTTTTCACAGGCTCGAACAATCCCACGAATCAACTTGGAACGATCAAAGGAGTCTCGCTGACCTCCCCGTTTGATCACAGTAATCGGAACAAATTCAATGCGTTCGTAGGTAGTGAAGCGATGATTGCACTTCAAACACTCGCGGCGTCGCCGGATACTTTGTCCGGCTTCCGTGGAACGGGACTCAAGGACACGGCTATCGGTGTACTGGCATAAAGGACATTGCATTTTAAAAAGTCCTCGCTTGTTGGATAGACGAGCGTGAGGAAGGATTAGAATTATCTGCCACTTTACTAAAGAAATACCTAAAATTGGAAAAGCTGAGCCGGTTATTATCTTAACCCTTGTGGAAATACAAGGGTTAAGACAGTTGCGGCTCAGTGGCTTTTCCTAAATATTAAGTTGTAGTGCTGCGAGCTTTAGGTGCGAACTACTTCTTCTCAATCCGAGGAGGTTCGCGGAAAGCGATCGCAAAGAAGAGAGTACCCAATGCGAGGGTCAAAATCAAAATGTAAGCAGCGGCTTCCATATCAGAATTTCCTGATTGTTTGCTTTACTACCAGTCTACCTTGTCAAGAAAAACTAATAAGGCAAAAGGCGAAAGAAGAATACTTAACTTTTGCCTTTCGCCTGATTACCTTTCTAGACAGCTTCCTTCTTGCGGGTACTCTTGTCACCCACTTTCTGGAACAGACCCCACTCAACCTGCTCTTCCAGGTCAGCCTCAACCCCAGCAAACACATCCCGGAACAGAGTCCGAGAGCCATGCCAGAGGTGCCCGAAGAAGAACAGCAGAGCAAATACAGCGTGTCCGAACGTGAACCAGCCACGGGGACTGGTGCGGAACACCCCGTCAGAATTCAGCGTTTCGCGGTCGAATGCAAAAGGCTCACCCAGCTGAGCTTTCCGAGCAAATTGCTTCACTTTAGCGGGGTCATCAAAAGTTTTCCCATCCAAAGCACCGCCGTATAAGCTTACGGTGACACCCGCTTGCTCAAAGCTATTTTTTGATTCTGCCCGACGGAACGGAATATCGGCGCGAATCACACCGTCTTTATCGGTCAAGATCACGGGGAAGGTTTCAAAGAAGTTGGGAAGACGACGTACCGACAATTCCCGACCTTCAGCATCTTTGAATACTGGATGCCCTAACCAAGCCTGAGCAATCCCATCTCCTTTATTCATTGGACCTGCGCGGAACAAACCACCCTTCGCAGGGCTGTTTCCGACATAGTCATAAAATGCCAGTTTTTCTGGAATTTGCGACCAAGCTTCGGAAGCGCTCGCCCCTTCAGCAATATTCGCTTGAATGCGCCGGTCAATTTCTTGCTTGAAGTAACCGCCATCCCACTGATAGCGGGTGGGACCAAACAGCTCAATCGGAGTTGTAGCACTGCCGTACCACATCGTACCTGCCACAACGAAGGCGGCAAAGAATACAGCGGCAATACTGCTGGAAAGCACGGTTTCGATGTTCCCCATCCGCAAAGCTTTGTAGAGCCGCTCTGGGGGTCGAACTGCTAGGTGAAACAAACCAGCGATAATTCCTACGACACCTGCTGCAATGTGGTGAGCGACGACACCGCCAGGATTGAACGGATTAAAGCCATCGGGTCCCCACTCTGGCGCGACAGGTTGGACGCTGCCAGTGATACCGTAGGGGTCGGAAACCCACATACCAGGGCCAAATAGCCCCGACAGGTGGAATGCACCGAATCCAAAGCACAAAAGACCCGACAAAAGCAGGTGAATGCCAAACATCTTTGGCAAGTCGAGCGCTGGTTGGCCGGTGCGGGGGTCTCTAAACAGTTCCAAATCCCAGTAAACCCAGTGCCAGACGGCAGCCAGGAACAGCAGACCGGAAAGGACGATATGAGCGGCAGCAACGCCTTCAAATGACCATACGCCAGGGTAGTTTCCTGAGCTGCCAGTAATGCTCCAACCACCCCAGGATTCGGTTACACCCAAGCGAGCCATGAATGGCAGTACAAACATCCCCTGACGCCACATGGGGTTCAGGACTGGGTCGCTGGGGTCAAAAATTGCGAGTTCGTACAGGGCCATCGAACCGGCCCAGCCTGCCACGAGGGCAGTATGCATCAGGTGTACAGATATCAATCGACCTGGATCGTTCAGGACGACTGTGTGTACTCGGTACCAGGGTAGTCCCATTGACTACGCTCCTCCTCAGATGAATAAGTGTCTACTTCGACGCTTCTTTTTTTATGTGCGATTTGCCGTTGTTTACCATAATCTAAGCCAGAGAAGCTCTCTTGCAAGACTGCGGGACTGTTTCACAAGGCAAAAGTGAAAATGAAAGATTATGTTACCTACTCTTAGCTTCAAGAGCCATGCCGATTGCAGGCTTTTTGCATGAGAGTTTCGCGTACTTGATGTTTTACCTCGGCAGATGTTACAGACACGATTTATCGTGTCGATAAGGTTTTTGGCCTCGTCACACCAGGTTCACGCCATTCCTAGGTCGGAAGACCGAGGGGAGTTACCATTTAAAGAAGTGTAACTATTGTTAGAATCCATTGCAAGCGGGTTGACAGTTGGGATTAAGGTAGCGATCGCATTCTTAACCTTTCATCCCGACTCCTGGGTGCTGCTGAGTTGGGGTAACGCTGCTGACTCGTTCATTCTCTGGATGACCTCTTCAGCATCAATCAAGCGTTTTAGCACTACTTGACCAATATTCTGATTGGCTGACTCAGTTGGGACATGAGCTGTGGGTTTGACTTCGACCATAAGAATGGCGTCTTCTACTCGATACAGCCACAGTTTTTCGCCTTGCTCGAAGATGCAAAGGTTCATTTGCTGAATTTCGGGTTTGCGTCGCCAAGAGTTTTCGTTCCACAAGCCGCCGAATTCCCATACTCGACCGACAGTCCATCCATCAGAAAGGAAAAAATACTTCACGAACTTTCAACTTTCTTTATACAGGCCCTAGATTTGGAAGTTGTTCACCATTAACTACCACTTCTATCACCCAGATGTCCTGGTTATGACGAAATCCACTCAGCAAAAGAATATAAATTAAACTTATAAGTATATTTTGTTACCCTTTCCAAGAAGCATGACTGGCGATCGCCCTTATGTGAGCTTGAGGGAATGCAAAAGGATTCAAGGCGAAGCGAACAAAGCGTCCCTTGGCTAAAGTATCTTGGTTGATGAAGGCGATCGCACTTTATATGATTTAAAATAAAATACTCTACAAAAAAGATACTTTAGCTAGATAATAATGAATTAAAAAGACACGGTTTTCCGTGTCTTTTTAAAACGTTTTATGCAACTTTTTCCCTATAAAGTAAAAACAGACAAAGCAAGAAAACTTAATCTGCCAGAACTTCCCAGGTCAAAGTGTAGTCAGCATCATCCTCAGTAAACTTACCCCGTTGCTCTCCACGACCTAATTGACTACTTGAAGCATTTAACGTGCCCAGATAATCATCCTTATCGAAAATCCCCGTATCTTGGTCATAAAGCCGAATTTCAGCAGAAGATGTAAAAGAAATCGGCGGGATATAAGTGAGGTTGCGTGCTTCGCGATCGTTGATACTTTGTACGCCTCCAACTTGTTGTCCATTCACAACCAAGTAAGCTTCATCAGCCCCGGCGTTGTCTTCAGTCCGTTCGCAGTACAGAGAAATCAATCTGAGTTTTGGCATAGTAACCAACCTTGTATTCAATCGACAAATCTTGAATACGAAACCTCATCCGACAAATCCGAGTGATATGCTTTAACTTGAAAAGAATCACCCGATAGAATTAAGTCTATATACTGTCTAAATCGGGTTTATTTTGCCACTCAATGGCTGAAACTCCAAGCAGACTGGTGTAATCGCTAATATGAAGGATGAGTCCTTGCTACTCAGACACTTACCATGACCATGACCACGCGATCGCCCGTAGAATTTCAAGACGCTTTTGATGTTGTTGTAGTCGGAGCCGGACACGCCGGTTGCGAAGCTGCCCTCGCTACAGCACGATTGGGCTGTCGTACCCTGCTGCTGACCCTTAACTTGGACAAAATTGCTTGGCAACCGTGTAACCCAGCAGTCGGTGGCCCTGCCAAGTCCCAGGTGACTCACGAAATCGATGCGTTGGGTGGGGAAATTGGGAAAATGGCGGATCGCACTTACCTACAAAAGCGGATTCTGAACTCGTCGCGAGGGCCTGCGGTATGGGCATTGCGGGCGCAGACGGATAAACGGGAATATGCGGCGGTGATGAAGGAGATTGTCGAGAACCAGGAAAACTTGACAATCCGCGAGAGCATGGTCACAGATTTGGTAATGGGCGCTAACGATGAAGTGATTGGCGTCGAAACTTACTTTGGTGTAGCGTTTGGTTGCAAAGCAGTCATCCTGACGACGGGGACTTTTTTGGGGGGTCGCATCTGGGTCGGGAACAAGTCGATGTCAGCGGGTCGCGCGGGGGAATTTGCCGCAGTTGGGTTGACCGAAACCTTGAATCGGCTTGGGTTTGAAACGGGACGACTAAAGACGGGGACTCCAGCACGGGTTGATAAGCGATCGCTAGACTATACTAATTTGGAACCCCAGCCGGGTGATACGGAGGTGCGGTGGTTCAGCTTTGACCCCTCAGTTTGGGTGGAACGGGAGCAGATGCCTTGTTATCTCACCCGGACGACGCCGGAGACTCATCGGATTATTCGAGAAAATCTGCATCTGTCGCCAGTTTATGGCGGTTGGGTAGATGCAAAGGGACCGCGTTATTGTCCCAGCATTGAAGATAAAATTGTGCGCTTTGCCGATAAGGAAAGCCACCAGATTTTTATTGAACCGGAAGGACGGGATATTCCAGAACTGTATATTCAAGGCTTTTCGACGGGATTGCCAGAGAATTTGCAGTTGCAAATGTTGCGAAGTCTCCCCGGTCTAGAAAACTGTACGATGCTGCGTCCAGCTTACGCGGTGGAGTATGATTACTTACCCGCAACTCAGTGCTATCCGACACTGATGACCAAAAAGGTAGAGGGATTATTTTGTGCTGGGCAAATTAACGGCACGACCGGCTATGAAGAAGCCTCTGCTCAAGGCATTGTAGCGGGAATTAATGCAGCTCGATTTGTCCGCAATCAAGAAATGATTGTGTTCCCACGCGAACACAGTTACATCGGGACGCTGATGGACGATCTGTGTACCAAAGATTTGCGGGAACCTTACCGGATGCTGACTAGCCGTTCTGAGTATCGGTTGTTACTGCGCTCGGATAATGCAGATCAGCGCTTGACGCCTCTAGGGCGGGAAGTTGGCCTAATTGATGACCGTCGCTGGGAGTTGTTCCAACACAAGCAAGCGAATATTGCTGCTGAGAAGGAACGGTTGTATTCAACGCGGATTAAGGAGCATGATGAGATCGGGAAGGCGATCGCGTCTGACACCCAACAAGCCATCAAAGGCTCGATTACTCTGGCTGATTTGCTACGACGCCCTGGTTTCCATTACGTTGACTTAGATCGTTACGGACTGAGCAACCCCAGTCTAGACTCCGTGGAGAAAGAAGGCGCAGAAATCGATCTCAAATACTCTGGGTATCTCCAGCGTCAGCAGCACCAAATTGACCAAGTGAGCCGTCATGCAAACCGCCAGCTACCGCCGGATCTAAATTATGCAGCGATCGAGACTCTCTCGAAGGAGTCTCGTGAAAAGTTAGCGCAAGTGCAACCGCTCACGATTGGTCAAGCAGCTCGAATTGGCGGCGTCAATCCGGCTGATATCAACGCTTTACTGGTATATCTAGAATTACGCTCTCGGCAAACCGCCTTGGTTAGCAGCCAGTCATCGTAGAGGCTTTTTTTGGTACCGCCTCCTTGCCTGAGTGAGTGGTAAAAACATCAACAACTGACCGAGAGACGAGATTCGTCGCCTGTCTACCCGTTGACAATTGACAAGTGACAAAAAGCATGGTTTGCTAACTGGGTCAAGCCCAATTTAACGACAAAATTGGCTTGGTCGCCACGGGAAAATATAAGCTAGAAGTAAGGCGTTCTTTGAACCAATCAGTCAGGGAGCATTGACAACTGATTGCCTTAGGGAATAATGTCCCACAATTAGGAATTTCTGTACCGATATAAGCCCCATCAAATGTCTTAAGGCTTATCGTTGATTCAGTGTAGCCACGAGAGTGAGCAATCGATGACTCAGGATGTTAGCAATAACCAGAGGGACTCAGCACCCTTGGCAAATTCCACTTCTATCCAACCTTGGTCGGTTGACAAATATGCCGATCAATTGATGGACGACTTGTTTGCAGACATCGACCGGGTTTTGGAGGGCGGTAGCATCTCAACTCCAGAGCAGCCGCAGTCAGAGTATATCTCCTTACAACCTGTCCAAGTTTCGCAAGTCACCTTGCCCCCTACCTGGGTGCCACCAGAGGAGCTGCTCCCGGAGCAACCAGACAATACACCCCGCAGTATTGTGCAAACGCCTCTAGCGCTGGATATCAGCGTAGAGGAGATTCAACCCGAAGACAACAAGGATCGTGGGGAAGGCAAATTATTTGAGAAACTCCTGCTGGGACTGGCTTTGACATCGGCGGCAGCTACATTGCTACTGTGGCTGGTGAGCCAGGGCAGGCTCAATTGGCTCTTTTCGCCCCCCGCAACGGTTACACCCGTCAGCCAAGAGGTTCAGTCTAAAGCAGATGAGCAGTTTGTGAACTATATGCAGCGATCGCTCGAAGTGATCGATCGCAAAGCTGACGCGAACAAACGCACGGGAAGTGCCGCCGCGCCCCAAGGGACTAATCTGCCGCCCGTGACAACTGTCCCCGGAAATACGGCTGGGGCAGCCAGAGGATCGGGTGTTATGGAAAGAGTCTACATTCCCATCTATCCATCACCCCAAAGTCAGTCTGTGGTTCCACAATCTGCCCTAGGATTGCAAGGCGTTTCCCCCTTAGTGCGTCCTCCCTTGCTTCCATCACTGCCAAGGCGTCCGGTACCGCCGGTGCGTCCCGCGCCCTCAGTGAGTTCGATGCTGCCAGTACGTCCCGCACCCTCCGTGAGTTCGATGCTGCCAGTGCGTCCCAAACCCCCAGTCAGCCGTCCGGCACCGTCGGTTCGTCCCTCAGCACCCTCATTGGGTTCCAAACCTCTGACACTGCCTCCGATGGCTGCCACAATGCCTCGGCTTCCCATCCCTGCCTTACCACCCCTGGCACCCCCAGCACCCCCCGCGCCCCCAGCCGCAGTACCCGCACCCAACCCAGATCCGGCTCCTACGGCGACGCATACGCTTGTGGGAGTCTTAGAATTGGGCGATCGCTCTGCTGCTCTATTTGACTTCGGCGGTGTTGCCAACCGCATCCGCGTGGGCGAAAACATTGGCTCTAGTGGATGGACTTTGGTTTCCATCTCGAATCAGGAAGCGGTTATCCGACGCAACGGAGAAGTCCGTTCTGTTTATGTTGGGCAGAAGTTTTGAATGAATTATTCGTGATTAGTCATGAATCTATTACTAATGACCAATGACTAATGGCTGATGAGCGATCGCGCCTAATTGCTAACATAATGACAAACCTGTAGTGGGAGTTCTTGCAGTGGGTCTATTTGACGATTTCAGCCGGTTTTTAGAAACCCGATTAGAAGAATTCTTGCGGAATAATCCTCATTTGGAATTACAGGCGCTAGAGGAGCAGCTACGGGAACAAGAAGATGATGCCCTTAAGCTGATTGCAGACCTGCAACTGCAAGAGAAAAAATTACAAGATGAAATCCTCTCAACCGCTCAAGAAATTCAGCGTTGGCATGTCCGGATTGAAAAGGCAAAAGCTGCCAACAGGTTCGATTTAGTCCAGCCTGCCCAAGAGCGAGAAGCAGCCCTGCTACGTCAAGGTAATCAACTTTGGGGACAGATGCAAGGGATTAAACAGCGAAGCGAGCAAGCAAAACAGCTACAGCGTCAAATTCAAGTTCGCCGCCAGGAAGTCCATACTAAAGCTGTTCAGGCGCAAGCAGCGCGTACAAGTTCTCAAGCTCAGCAGCGTGCGGAGACGGTTGGCTGGAATCAGAATTACCACCGCCCGATCAACAGTGGTCCCGATCCATTAGAGGCTAAATTTAAGCACTGGGAAGCGGACGACGAGCTTGAGCAGTTGAAGCGGAATATCGGGCGGTGAAGAGTTTTTGAGATGGGTAATTGGTAATCGGGAGAAGCGATCTTAGCTCTGGTTGATTACCCGTAATAAAAAAAAACCACCCCGCCATCGCCTCCGGCTCCCCTCCCGGCTTGCGGGGAGGGGTTGGGGGTGGGGTTCCTAGAGATTTTTGTACTAGCGAGATTTCATATCTGCGATCGCGCCTCTGGTCACTCCAGCGATCGCTTGCTCGGTTGCCTTGGGTAAGTGATAATATTTTCCCCCTGATTGCTTTGCTAATTCCTTCGCAAAGCCAGTGGAAATAAACTTATTTTCCGTATCAATCACTAACAACTGAATCCCCAAAGCGCGAATTCTGGAAGCAATGTCCAACAATTCAGCTTTAATATCCGGCTTTTCCCCTTCCTGCATCGGTTCGCCTAAAGAACGAGCTAAAGGAATATTTCCCCGTCCATCGGTAATCGCCACAATCACCACCTGACCGATATCCCCAGACATCTGAGCATTCATCCCCACGCGCACTGCCTGAGTCAAACCATGAGCCAGAGGGGAGCCGCCACCACAAGGCAATAGCTCCAGACGCCGCCGCGCTAAAGCAATCGAACGGGTGGGGGGTAGCAGCACATCGGCTTGTTCTCCCCGGAAGGGAATTAACGCCACTTGGTCGCGGTTCTGATAGGCTTCCGTCAGCAGGCGCATCACTGCACCCTTGGCTGACTGCATTCGGTTGAGCGCCATCGAGCCAGAGGCATCGACGACGAAAACGACGAGCGCTCCGGCTTTACGGACTAAGCGCTTGGAGCGAACATCTCCCTGCTCGACGAATACCCGCCGATCTCCTCTTTGTCCTCCCTGACCCAGAGGGGATTGAGCGATCGCAGCGTCGTTTCGCTCCCGCCGAGCCTTTTGGTAGGGTGCAGCGGCTCTGAGCGTTGCATCAACGGCAATTCGCCGCACCTTGCCTTTCGGCAACATTGGCTTGACGTAGCGCCCTCGATCTTCTGAAATGATGAGACTGCGACTGCCCGACTTGCCGTGACGTTGCGCCATTTGAGCAAAGTAAAGCACGGTAGGGTCGAGGATGACACCCTCTGGATCGAAGACAAATTCTTCCGGAATACTCGACTGATCCTCTTGGGGTTCTTCCGGTTCCTCTTCATCCTTCTCATCCGGCTCATCTTGCTCTTGCTGAGATTCGTCTTGGGGCGGTGGCGGTGGGGGAGGCGGTGGAGGCGTTTCGTCTGGTGGCGTCTGCACGACTGTAGCGCGAGGCACGATCACCAATTCCACCGCACGGCGCAAGTCTTCCGCCGTCACGTTAGTACGTCCCTCTAAAGCAGCCGCAGCCTTGGCAACTCGCACCGCAAAGAGTTCGGCTCGATGTCCCTGCACTCCTCCTCGAATTGCTTCATCAACTAGATAAGCAATTTGCTCGCGGGTGATGCGAACATCCTTCAGCCATTCCCGCGCCAAGACGATCTGAGTTTTCAAGTTGTCGATGTCTTCGGTATACTGTTCTAGAAATTTTTCTGGGGATTTAGCGTAGGCGAGAGCTTGTTCTACTGCTTGCACTCGTTCATCTAAGCCGAGCACACCATCAGCGGAAAGCGCGATCGCAATTCTATCGAGCAAATGTTCTCGCAGTGGCCCTTCTTCCGGGTTGTAAGTAGCAATAAATAAAGGCTTACAAGGATGCTGAAAGCTAATCCCTTCCCGCTCAATCTGGTTGCGTCCTTCAGATAAAACGGTCAGCAGTTGGTTAGCAATTTGCTCATCAAGTAGATTAATTTCGTCTACATAGAGGACACCCCGGTGTGCTGTCGCCAGTAACCCAGGTTGAAATATCGTGTCTCCCTGTTTAACGGATTGCTCGACATCCACAGAACCCAGCAGTCGATCTTCTGTGATTCCCAAAGGAATTTGCACAAATGGAGCCGGAATCACCTGCGCGTCAATCGGAGCATCCGGCTGGGCATTCGCTTCTACCAATAGTTTGTCATCCCACTCGTTGGGGGAATCAGGGTCGCAATTGCTAATCGATCCTTTGACGACTTCAATGGGGGGCAGAAGGGAGTGCAAGGCGCGTGCCATGACCGATTTAGCAGTCCCGCGACGACCCGCGATCGCTACCCCTCCCAGTCCGGGATCAATTGCTGCCAATAGCAGCGCCATTTTTATTGCTTCTTGCCCCACAACAGCAGCGAGGGGGAAGGCGGGGTTAGCTACAGATGCAGGCATATTTTTAAAGCGATGCAAGTCCAACTTTTCAGCATAACGCAAAGTTTGTCGCCTTCAACTAAGCCTCCGCTTCAAATCAACCTAATTAATCTTGACATCCAAGTTTTTCCAATGCTAGATTTAAACCATACATTGCAGACAGTACAAAAATCTCGCATTAATGAAGTTTTGAATGCTGTCTCAGGTACACGGTTTTTTAGTTTCCTACTGAGCGTCTAGTCAACCATTTGGCTGAACAGTATGTCCGGTCAAGTGGTTGACTGCACGCTCAGCAGGAAGTTTAAAATTCTGTACCTGAGACTGCAACTTCAATACTTCTCAGGCAAAAGAGTTGATTCAGGCTATTAACTTAGTCGGGGTTTATTATTATCTTTTTTAAATCCCTTACCTCGGCTTTTTTCTAAGGCTAGATGCGCGGTTTGTTGATGCTGTCCATTCAACCCGTATTTTGGACGTATCAAAATGAAAAGTATTCTTGGATCTTCACAAACAAAAATCAACAAGCAGAAACCGTTAGTTTCAATTTACTGGGATTCTCAAAACGTCTATTTAACAGAAGAAGAAGCAAAGTCATTGGTGGCTTTTGCCAAGTTGAAAGGACGTTTAATTAGCCAAAAAATCTACTATAATTCAGGCTGCAAAAGCCAAGTTCCTACCAAAGTAGCTCTGAAAAGCATTGGGTTCATCTTTGTTGATGTTCCTTGTCCTTTGAAAAACAGTGCTGACAATCAATTGATAGCTCACTGTATTAAAGATATGAACAGCAAAAATGCTCCTGATGTGGCTATCATTGTATCAGGAGATGGTGATTTTGAGGATTTAGTTTTGAATTTAAAAAAGTTGAGCAAAAAAGCGATAGTTATTGCTCAACGAGGAAATGTGAAGCAAAGTCTCAAAATTGCTGCTGATGAATTTAAATTTGTAGACGAACTACCTAACTTAGTTAGCAACAAGGCAGGGCTTCAGAAAGATGATAAATTGCCTTATATCACCTACGATGATGCTGTTAACTGCTTTATTGAAGCTATCAAAACTGCGATTCAAGAAGGTAAGAGTACAACATATTCCATCATTGCAAACCTGATGTGTCAAAGTCAGCGGTTTCCTAACTATAAAGGGGTTTCTACGATTCATAAACCTGATGGAACGAAATTTTCAAGCTTCAAAAAATTTGTTGCTGCTGTCGTAAAACAGGGCAAAATAAAATTGCAAAATGAGGAAATATTGTTAGTATAGTTAAGCCGATTGTTGAAAGCTAGAGAATCAAGCGTTCGCTACTTATCAAAAACTCGGTTTAAATAGAAATCGAGTTTATCTAAAAGCCGCTAGTGGGCGGCTTTTTCGTGTTCGTCAAGTTAATAAACATCAATGACTGGTACTGATATTTCCATGCAATTAATTTACCCAAAACTAGGAGATATAAAAATGGAATTGCCAAGATTTCAGAATGAAAAACTCTTACTTCATGCGCTTACTCACCGTTCTTATGCCAATGAAAATCCCGGAGAGTGCGAAAACAACGAACGTCTAGAATTTTTGGGTGACGCTTTGCTAACTTTCTTAAGTGGCGAATATCTCTATCGTCGTCACCCAAAAATGGGAGAAGACCAAATGACTCGTAGGCGTTCCGCGCTGGTAGATGAAAAGCAGCTAGCAAAGTTCGCTACCGAGATTGGTTTAAACTTCAAAATGCGGTTAGGTCAAGGTGCCATTCGCGAGGGAGGCTACTATAATCCAAATTTACTTAGCAGCACCTTTGAAGCCGTCGTCGGCGCTTATTATCTAGATAACAATTTGGATGTTGAGAAAGTCCGCGATTTTGTAGAACCACTATTTGATTCCGTTCCGGAGGATATCGTAGTGTCTCTCTCCAAAGTGGACTCGAAAAATCGGTTTCAGCAATGGGTGCAAGCAAATCCTGACCTTGGCTCAACACCACCGAAATATGTCACCAAACAAGCAGGCGGAACACCCCACGCCCCAGAGTTCATCGCCACAGTGCTTGTGGGGGATAAAGCCTACGGGGAAGGTAAAGGACGCAGCAAAAAAGATGCTGAGAAAGCTGCTGCTGAAGATGCACTGTCCAAACTGAAAAAACGAGGGCTGGTGTAAGCCGGAATTCGGAGAAACTCTAACTTTCGGGTCTTTTAACTTCTCGACAAGGCGCTGCAAACTCAAAGAAGAGTGGTAGCGCAGGCTAGAAGTTAGTTATGAAGCCAAAAGATATAGTAGGACTGCTTAAAGACACATTTGCGGAGTGGCAAGAAGATAAGGCATCGCGGTTGGCGGCGGCGCTGGCGTATTACACCGTATTTTCTCTGGCACCGCTAGTGATTATTGCGATCGCGATCGCGGCTTTGGTATTTGGACAAGAAGCCGCTGAGGGGGGAATTGTTACGCAACTTCGAGAATTGCTAGGCAAGCAGGGTGCTGAAGCTGTCCAAGAGATGATCCAAAATTCTCGCAAGGCAGAGGAAGGCACAATTGCCACTCTGATTAGCGTTGGTCTCCTCCTGTTCGGTGCCTCCGGCGTTTTTGGTCAGCTGCAAGATTCACTCAACACCATCTGGGAAGTCGCCCCCAAGCCTGGACGCGGCATCAAAGGCTTTATCAAAGACCGATTTTTGTCCTTTGCAATGGTACTGGGCATCGGCTTTTTGCTCTTAGTTTCGTTGATCTTGAGTGCCGGCTTGACATCAGTAGGCGACTATTTGGGCCACTTGATACCCGGTTTGCCCTTCCTGCAAGCCCTAAACTTTTTCATCTCCTTCGGCGTCGTGACGGTGCTGTTCGCGCTGATGTTTAGAATTTTGCCAGATGCGAAAATTGCCTGGGGCGACGTGTGGATCGGTGCCGCCATTACCTCTTTACTATTTACCATTGGTAAGTACTTACTGGGGTTGTATCTAGGCAATGGCAGTGTCGGCTCAACCTACGGCGCAGCTGGCTCATTTGTAGTGCTGCTGTTGTGGGTAAATTATTCCGCCCAGATTCTCTTTTTCGGTGCCGAATTTACTCAAGTCTACGCCAACAAGTACGGCTCTCGAATTGTTCCCTCTAAGAATGCCGTACCCCTTAGTGAAGAAGCGAGGGCAAAGCAGGGAATACCGCGCACTGACGACATCAAAGCCGCTGCCGCACAAGACCAAGGAGATCGCTCGTCTGGAACCTCTACCAGCACCATACAACGGGTAGATCCGCCAAAGTCCAGACACCCGATGGTAACAGTCCTCGCCTTAATGATTGGCGTTTACCAAGGCTTTGCATCTCTAGTGGGAGCCAAGGGGAAGAAGAACAAACAAAAATGATGTATTCTGAGGAACTTTGCAGAGATTTATTAGGTGAGTTTTCTTAGGGCGCAGAGGCTATCAATATATGTTTTGGTTTGTTACAACTTTCTCATAAGTATTGACTTTCTTAGGCAAGATAGCAGTAAAGGCAGAAACAACTTTAGCTTGTGCCTTGTCCACCCCTTACGGAAATGGTAACGGAAGATGCAAAAGGCTAGCCTTCCGTTCTTTGCAATATAGATTTTTTTATACTTGTGGCAGTCCTTTTAGCCCTTGCATTTACTGACGCTGACCTTTAGGGTAAAGTCTTAATGTACGAAAAGCGAGGTTTTTGCGCTCTAGAAGACAACTCGATTTACTGGTTTGCCGCCATAAACCACTTCTTCCTTGCCTAAAAAACAAGAAGATAAGACAACAATAAGTCTCTTTAATAAAGGATTAAATTTATGAGTTCTTCGGAAGAAAATTACATCAATTATATAGAATTGGAATCCGCTCAAACAAATCCAATTCAGTCTAAAAGTGATTCCTCGCTTCCTAGTGTAAATGGGACAGAAAGTGGAAATCTCGATAAAGTCAGAGATATTCTTTTTGGGAATCAGACGCGAGAATACGAAAAAAGGTTTGCTCGTTTGGAAGAACGTTTAGTGAAAGAATCCACTAACTTACGCGATGACACGAGAAAACGTTTAGATAATATTGAAAACTACCTCCGAAAAGAACTTGAATCTATAACTGACCGATTAAAAACTGAGCAATCAGAACGAGACGAATCAGTAAAAGGGCTTTCTCAGGAATTAAAAAACTTGATTGGTTCTTTGGAAAAGAAGCTCGCGCAACTGGATGAACAAACTACAACGAAAGAGCGAGAGTTACGTCAGCAGATTTTAGAACAATCTAAAAATTTGGACGATGAGATTAGGCAAAAATATGAAGAACTTTTGGCTGCGCTTGAACGAGAAGCCCAAGAACTTCGTAAGGATAAAACAGACCGTTCAACTCTGGCATCTCTGTTTGCAGAACTAGCAATGAGACTTAACACTCAACCGGGAATTTCTCGAAATGAATAATTTTTCTACAAAAGAGATTTTTAAGGGGGGAATCCAAAATTATCCGTCCATAGACTACTAAATCGCTCTAGCTCCCTCATCTGATGTCGGCATAATAATTTAGTTGTGAATAGGGGGATTTGAGCAATGGCTGACTCTTCTACCCATGATTTATCTAGCAATACTCCAGAAAATAATCTTTCAACGAACGAGGATCTCTCAGAACTTCGGAGTTTGCTTCTTGGTTTTGAGCAAAGCGAACTTGATAAACTGCATGAGCGACTAAATAATCCCAATATTCATGCAGAGGATATCAGCCAACTGCTTCCAGAGGCGATTATCCTACGGACAATGCGAGATAAGCAGCTAAGCGAAGCAATCGTGCCAACGGTTGAAGAAGCGATTCATTTATCGGTCACAAAAGACCTGAATATCCTGTCAGAGGCGATTTTCCCCGTAATCGGCCCTGCCACGCGCAAAGCGATCGCAACTGCTTTAGAAACTACAGTCCAGTCCCTCAATCAAACTGTTGAACACAGCTTGTCTCCACAAGGCTTTAAGTGGAGATTGGAAGCTTTACAGACAGGAAAATCATTTGCCGAAGTTGTTCTTCTCCGCACTCTTCTCTATCGAGTTGAACAAGTTTTTTTGATTCATAAAAAAACTGGATTGTTACTTCAGCACGTAGTAGCGCCAAACGTAGCCGCTCAGGATGCAGACTTAGTTTCAGCGATGTTAACAGCGATCCGGGATTTTGTCCAAGACTCTTTTAGCGTACAAACCGGCGATTCCCTAGAAACGTTGCAGTTTGGCGAACTCACTATCTGGATTGAACCTGGTCCGCAGGCAATATTAGCAGGGATTATCCGGGGAAATGCACCCAAAGAATTTAAGTTAGTTTTCCAAGAAGTAATAGAAAAAATTCACCTCAAATACGACCAAAAATTTAATTCGTTTGAGGGAGATACTGCTCCCTTTGAAGGCAGCACGCTTTATCTTGAAGATTGCTTTCAGGCCCAGTATCAACCCAAAAAGACAAAACCTTCTCCTGTTCTATGGATTTTATTAAGCTCTATATTAATAGCTTTGGGTAGCTGGTTCTTTTTTGACTTCATAGAGAAACAGCGATGGACAGCGTATTTGGAAAAATTAAATGCTCAGCCAGGAATGACCGTAGTTACTTCCGAGAAACGTCGGGGAAAATATTTTATTTCCGGACTTCGAGATCCTTTGGCGGCAGATCCAATCAAGATCATGAAAGAATCAAATATTAATCCCAAAATAGTTATTAGCCGCTGGGAGCCTTACTTATCTTTTTATCCAAAATTTACTGAAATTAGAGCGAAAGACTTGCTTCAACCTCCGGCAACTGTATCTTTAATCGTTGATGAAAAGGGCACTCTTCGTGCTGAAGGTTCTGCTCCTTATCAATGGATTATTGAAACCAGAAAACTGGTGCGAGCAATTCCCGGAATTAATAAATTTGACGAAAAAAATCTTATTGAGATGGAACTTAAAGAACTTGAGCTTAGTGAAAACAAGATCGAAAAGCAGTTACTCTTTTTTACAGAGGGAAGTACACAACTTGAACCGGGTCAGGAAATAATGATAAAAAACCTAATAAAAGAAGTTCAAAAACTTATCGATACCGCGCCTTATTTAGGTAAAGCTGTCCAGATTGAAATTTTAGGACACGCTAATAAAATAGGCTCGGAGCAGAGAAATATGATCCTAAGCCAAGGGCGTGCCGATGCGATCCTTTCTACTCTAGTTTCGCAAGGAATAAAGAAAACCCATCTTTCTGCGGTGGGTGTAGGCACAAAAGAAATTTTGGATAAAGAAACGACCCAACAGGATCGAGCATTGAATCGCAGCGTCTCTTTCAAGGTAATAATAACTGATACCTCCAAAAAAGAGATAACTCAGTGATGATACAGAAAAAAATGTGTATGGTGGGTGCCTTCGCCACCGGAAAAACGAGTTTAGTCTCACGGTTTGTTAAAAGTATTTACTCTGATACTTATCAAACGACTGTGGGAGTAAAAATAGACAAAAAATCACTCAATATTGGAGGGAAAGAATTAAATCTTATTCTTTGGGATCTTTACGGAGAAGACGAATTTCAAAAAGTTCGGATGTCTTACCTGCGAGGTTCGTCAGGCTATTTCCTGGTAGCTGATGGAACCCGCCGCACTACCTTAGATAAAGCTTTTACACTTCAAAAAAGAGTAGAAGATACGATTGGCACCCTTCCCTTCATTTTGGTACTCAACAAATCGGATTTGACGGAGGAATGGGATATTGATGATACGGCAATGGACGAAATAGTAGAAAGAGGTTGGCTGGTCGTTAAAAGCAGCGCAAAAACAGGTTTAGGTGTAGAAGAAGCTTTTCTAACGCTTGCGAAGAAAATGATAGAGGCATAGATGCTTGACCTCCCTTCGCCAATTCTGAATTATATTCACACTTTGGCTGTTGAAAATCGTTCTCCAGCCTATCTCCTGGTAGAAAAAGATGGTCGCTTGTCAGATTGGGGCGGGAAACTGGAAGCCTATGGAGTGAATGATTTGCAAAAAGGAGAATATATCGGGAAACAAGTCTTTTTTCTAGAAGGTCTTTTTCCCCTGAACGGTTCTCCTATCTGTATCCCTTGCATGAAAACGGAATATGGGCTTTCCGCAGATGTCCATCTTGTACCTGGCGAAGAGAGAGACTGGGTATTGCTATTAGATGCAACCTTGGAAGAAAGCCAGCACCGTCTGATGCAACAACAAGGAAACGAATTGAACCTTTTGCGAGAGGAACACTGTAAAATATTAAATCAATATTTTGGGAAGGATATTACCCAATTGCCACAAACGTTGCTGACTCTTCAAGAGAGAGGAGAACGGCGGGATGTTACTATTCTTTCCATCCATATTTGTGGACTCACTTCCTACAGTGAAAATAACCCTCCAGAAGTAGTTTTTAAAACATTAAATTTATGTATCCCTATTATGATACAGATACTTATTGATGAAGCTGGGATAGTCAATAAAATAACTGGAGATGTAATAACGGCTTTCTTTGGGGTTATTGCCTCAACGGGATGTCCTAAAAATCAGGCAATAAAAGCTGCACGAGACATAATTGAGGCCATTGCAGAGATAGGTGAAGCGAGGAAAGGCGAGCTTGGTTTAACTCTCGAAATCGCTATTGGTATCGCTTCGGGACCCGTTACTTTCGGTATTTTGGGTAGCAAAGGTAGCAGAATGTTCACTGCTATTGGCTACTATGTTAATTTAGCAGCTTGCTTGGAAAGTCAGGCACGTCCCAGCGAGATTCTCATCGACGAAAATACATTTCAAGAGCTTGATGAGATAAAAAAAGATTTTTTAGAAAATATCCTTCTATTAAAAGGAATTGTTGAACCTATACGAACTTATTCTTGCCTGGTGAAATGATGAATGAATCTATTACGGACGACCTTTTTGCTGCCCTTAATGTTGTAGTTTTAGAACGTCTGGATAATGGCTATTTTGCAATAGTTGGTACAAAACCAGATTGGTTTAATTATTTCTATGTAGATATTACGCAGGAACCAGATAGATTAAATTTGGGTCAGCAATTTCCTTTTCTAGACAATTTTCTCATTGATGCTGAAGATTTCTGGGCGACCAAGGGTACAGAACCTCTAAGATCGGGGCTTTGGACAGAGATAAATGTATTGGGAAACGAATGCCATCTAGAGGCATCAGCGGTTTGCCTGAAAGATAAGAAAATACTCTTGATTGAGTGTTTGGGAATTGCTTATGAAGAGAAACAGTCTCTGATCCAAAAAGCCAGACAAAATAATTTAACTTATCAACATCTGATTAAAGAGATACAGAAAAAAGAAATTCTGCTTCACTGCTTTGTACACGACATAGCAGGACAACTAACGGGACTTAACTGCTGCTTTGCACTTCTTGCTTTAGACAATCTGACACCCAAAGGCAGAGAACGTCTAGAAATTGGGAGGAAGCAATGTACCAAGCAAGAGATGTTGATTCAGGAAATATTGAAGGCATTTTCTGCCGAGGTAAAATCACTAGAGGCTTTTTCACTCGATCCTGCTCACGCTCCAGATGCAATGATTTGTGCAATGGAAGTGGTAGATGCTTTATTACCAACTTTTACATTCCATAAAATGCAGTTGCAATTGGCTGCTGACATTAATAGCTCGAAAGATTGGAAGGTAGTTGGGGAAAACTCGCGTTTGGAGAGAGTTCTTTTTAACTTAGTAGAAAATGCTCTTAGACATAGTCCATCTGGTTCTACTGTGACAGTTAACCTCAAAGAAGATGGAGAATTTATTTTGGTGAGTGTGGACGATGAGGGTTTTGGTGTACCGCCGGAGCTTTCAAAAAATTTGTTTCAAAAATTTTCTCAAGGTACAGAGAAAGCTGGCAAAGCCGGTTTAGGACTTTATTTTTGTCGGATTACGGTTGAACGCTGGGGTGGCAGTATTGGTTATTCACCCCGTAGTGAACGAGGTTCCCGATTTTGGTTTCGGCTCCCTAGACCCATTGTGCAATCATAGATTTGGATTTTAACTATCTACAAAATTTTTCGGTCGGAGAAGTTGGATGGTTCATTGCTATGAACTAAGAACTATCAAGAGCCTACGTTTATTGACACCTACTTACGTAGTATTGATTACGGTAAAAAGCGATCGCTCTTAGTTTTTTGCACTCAAAGTGATTTCAATCTGGCAGCAATATCGTAAAATCTGAGTGAGCTCGTGCGGGAGAAAGCGTAAAATGGACAGTCGAGTGTACGAATTTGACCAGACGCAGAACCAGCTGATTCGGGATCTTGCTCAGAAAATGCGCTTTGTTAGCTACTTTCTGATCGCTTTAGGGGTGCTTCTGGTTATAGATGGGATTGTCAGTATCGCAAAAGGTGAAATTGGCGGCATTATCACTGGCGTTGTTCAAATCTTCATTGGTTTATGGACAAGTAAAGCAGCCTCTTCTTTCCAGCTTATTGTCGATACTCAGGGAAGCGATATGGAAAATTTGATTGGTGCCCTTGGGGAACTTAGAAAACTTTATACACTCCAATACTGGCTGATATTGATAGCGGTCTTCTTTGTTGCTGTTGCACTAATTATGACAGTGATTTTTGGAACATTCCAAGTCACTCGATGACAGACGGTTGAGCGTTTCTTGGGATGGGAAATAAGTTCAGAAATAGGCAATATATCGCTTTTTTCACCTATTTTTGAATCTTTAATTCTTAATTCCTCGCTCGCCATAGCGCAGTAGCCTTTCCAAAGTTGCCAAACGGTTATCCCAAACTTGAACTTGGTAGGGCTGCTCTATACCTTCCTGTTTCATCCATTGATTGAACTGAAATTTAAAAGCTTGGAGTGAAATTTTCGCCTTTGCCAGATTATTCGCAGAAGGATTCGCAGCCAGCTGATTCAGTGTATTTGAGAGAGTCTCTGATTGTTTGCGCCATTCCGAGAGTGCTGGTTCCTTAATCCCAAACTGGTTAGTTTCTAAAAGAAAATCCCATTCTTTTTGGAGTGCCGCGTAACGAGTCGCAGCGGCTAGGAAAGGTTGGCGATAAGGTAATGGTTCTGTGGATGATTTTATTTCCCTCCCCTGAGTGCGGCGGAAGATTCCTTGCAGATTTTCGTTGAGATTTTCGGCGGCAAATAGAGCGTAACCGCTGGCAGGAAAATTCCGCAGCGCTTGTATTTGATCGATTGCCACAACATCTGGCAGATTCAGTAAACGAATCGAGGGCAAAACTAGAGTTGAACCCAGTAAAGCCTGAGTAAGTAAAGGCTGTGCCAAACTCTGGAGTTTGTTAGTATCTAAAGCGTAAGTCATCGGCACCAGCAAATCTACATCTCCGCGCTGCGCCCAGACTTCCCAATGTTGTTGTAGTTTTTGCAAGCGCTCAGTTTCAGGAAAAGGAAACACTGCCGCTGACACAATCAGGTTCGGTTTTAAGGCGCGTAGGCTTTTCGATGCATCTGCTACAAAACTGTTAATGGCATTGGTGCGAAATTGCGTCCACTTTTGCCATAGATTGCGATCTTTCGGCGAAATCTTTGCCGGATCGACCCCGTGTAACTGCTGAAATTGCTGACGAGCGGCTGTACCGTAGCCAAAAGCATAACCCGCACGGGGATCTTGAAAAGGATAGCGAATGTAATCGAACTGAATGCCATCCACTTGATAGTTTGTGGCAATTTCCCCCAACATCTGTATTAAGTAGCGCCGTACCTCCGGATTCGCCGGATCGAGAAACGTTTTTCCCGAACCCAAGTGGAACAAACGCCCCCGGTTATCGTAGCCTGCCCAGGTGGGATGCAGATCGAGTACCGGGCCGGGATACTCTTTCGGAAGCTTGACTAAGGTGTTATGACGCTGGTTGCCGACGGCGAAAATCCATACCCAGGCGTGCAACTCCATGCCGCGCTCATGAGCGAGTTTGACTGCGCTAGCTAGGGGGTCCCAGCCGCGTACCAAAGGATTCTGAATCTGAGCGACGCGACTGGGATAAATGGGATATCCCGCATTGACTGTTTCAAAAAAGACCGTGTTAAACCCTGCCGCTGCTAGTCGGTCGAAAATTTTTGCTAATTTTTGCTCCGAACCAGCGCTGACAATGGTACCCCGATCTAACCACATCGCCCGAATTTCTGACTGTCCTTGGGGTCGGTCGGTGGGATAGTTGTCCCAGAGAGTTCGTCGCGCCTGGAGCCATTGCTGTCGGGCAGCGCTGTAGTCTTTTTGGGCAACTAGCTGAAGAAATTGTTGCAACCCTGTCCGGGCAGTTTTGAGGGCTGATTCCTGATTAGAGCGTGAAGAAGTTTGAGCGATGAGCTTGGTTTGGGTTGAGGAATTATTTCCGTTTGCCGTTCCCACCTTGTTCGTGGCGTTGGCAGTTAACATTGCACTCTCAAAGCGTCCGATGAGCGCTTCCAACTCCTGGCGCATGGCGGTTGCTTGTCCGCCTGTGATGAGCTGGGAGCTTGGTTTTACTTCGAGTCCAGGTGGAGCCACTAAACCATCGGCGTTGACGTCTGCGGCTTGGGTTGCTGGGGCAGGAGGGAAAAGGATAGGGGTTCCCGACTGGGTGCGGGAAGCGGCAGGCGTCCCACCTGCCGCAGTCCCTGGAGAAACGGAATTCGTTGAATTTGGCTGCCCGTTTGGCGGGCGTGGTGTGGCAGCCGCAGTGGTTCCGGCTGGGGAGGAACACTGCTGGGGCGCATTGGTTGGTGCATTTTTGGCTGTTCTCACTCCCCCGTAGCGGTTCAGGGATGCCCGCAACCATGCGCTATCCAGGTTTGGGCTAGAGGCAGTATCGACGCCCCAACGCCAGCCCAGAAAGACCGAGCGATCGGTGGTTACGACCGCCGGTGGATTCTCAACCGACTTCCAGACAGCAGCGGTTTGACTGGTCAATCCAGCGGGAATGATTACACCCCCCTGGGCGGTTCCGGCAAGTCCGTTCTGTTGCACCCAACCCTGATTTTTAGCGGGTGCGGGTGCCAAGGTGGAGGGGCTTTGTAAACCGAATCCCCAGTAAGCGCCAAAGAGCGATCGCAATTGCGATCGCACATTCGCTTGGGAAAGCGTGCCTAAAGGCCCAGTAGCGATCGCTCGCCCGCCTTTACCCATCCATTCTTGGATTGCTTGTACCTGTACAGCACTTAGGGTTTCAACATTCGGTAAAAATAAAACCTGTGTCCCTGCTAAATCTGCCGCCTGCCGGACTTGTTGTAAATCCACCACACAGTAGGCAACACCACTTAGTCCTAGGCGGGTTGTAATCCCCTCCCATTGGTTAGCATTGTCCTGGGTTTTCACGACTCCCAGTACACCCGGTGCGGCACCGGCAGGAAAAGAATTAAAAAATAAACAGGAAAAATTTACAACTAAAAATACCCAATTCCAAGCCTGAGATTTTTCCTTTCCCTGGCGTTCCCGCTTCAAACCAAAACCACTCCTCAACACAAGCTGCTCCTGAAATAGCTGTTAGCGATTAGCTTTTCATCCTTAGCCATCAGTTATCAGTCATTACCCACAAACTAACGACTCATGACGAATCACCAATGACTTCTTTTAACAGCCAAGGGCTAATCGCTCATTCTAAGCAACGACCTCAGTTAGTCGCAACAAACTAATGACGAATGGCTAAGGACAAATCACAATGACCTTTTGACAGCGAACCGCTGGTTCTAAGCAACGACTTCGTTCACTGGAAAGCGGTCAATTAGATGAATTGCCCGATAGGCATTGCGCTGTAACGAATCTGAAATGTGAGGCACATGAGGAATTTGAGATAAGAAATCCACCGTCCGTCGCAATACTCGGACAACATCCCCTTCATCTAAGCTGGTGTTGGAGCAGAGTTGATCCCATTGAACCCCTAACGCCCACTGTTCCACCAAACCTGTTAAGTCATACTCCATCCAGACTGGTAGCGCTACGCGATACCGCCGCTGTAGCTGGAAGAGGTTGCGCCGCAAGCCCCGCAAACCTCCCAAAGCTTCGTCCATCTCAGCCGGTGCATCGTAGTGCGTCCAGCTATCCGGTCGCATCGTTTCGGTCACAAAGGAGGCACAAGCAGCGGCTAAGTGGTGGGGATCTAACTCGTCGAGTTTACCCGACATCAGGGCTAAAGCCATCCACAGCTCGTTGTCACCCCGAATCGCAGCAGCGGCTTCTCCTAGGGGTGTCGGCATCACGCCCTCTAGCCCGCCCATGCGTTGCAAAATTTCAATCAAGTCCATAAATTCTTCCCAGTGGCGTGCCAGGCTGTCTTGGAACAAGCTCTGAAGCTGGGAAATTTGGTCTAGTAATCCCTCTCGGCGCTGCTGGCGCTTGAGGAGGGCGGCGGGATTGCCCCATTGATGGGCAGGGTGATTTTGCAGTTGCGCTTCCACTGCGGCTACTTGCTGCTGTTGCGCGACCACTTCTGGGGCGGTATCTTCTTCGAGATCCGCGTCCGGACGACCGCAAGCGTCGTTCCGACAAGCCCAGCCAATTTGACGGGCAATGACCTCTGTGGATTCGGTGCCCTTTTTGCAATGACCGGGTTTTATCGGCATTTCCGGCGGGGGCTGTACGGATTTAACATTGGACACGCGGGGTAATTGGCTGCAAGCGACGACATCGGCAGCAGTGACTACATACCAGCGGTTATCTGCACCTAAGCAAATTAGATAGGGCGATTGACCGGAACCGCGTGTCTTGGTGACTAAGACAGCGGGTACAGGAGAAGACACCGGAATGTGTTTCCCTTTTAAACTCAACAACGTACCGGGTTCTACAGAAGCGATCGCCATCGCAATTTCCCGCGATCGCTCGGCTTCGGCTTGAGTTTGTAAAATTTTCAGTAATCGGCGTTCTTCTCTAAGACGTTCCTGAAGCTTTTCATACTGTTGCAGGCTCTTATCGTCTACTGATGCCAGATCCGCTTCGATTTTTGCCAGTTCCTCGGATAAGTCAGCGATCGCTTTCCGAGTGGGTTCCAGATGCACGGTCGCCAAATACTGCCCGAAGCTGCGTTCTACTAATTCTCTCGCTTCTTCCAGACTATGAGTTTGCAGCAAGTTCAAAACCATGCCGTAGCTGGGGGTAAACTGGCTCACCAATGGGTCAGGCCCGTTGGTTGCCAAATAAGCCGCTTCCTTTGAGCCTTCAAAAGGCGTCTGCAAGGTCACTACATGACCCGTGGTGTCCATCCCCCGACGTCCGGCACGACCCGACATTTGCATAAATTCGCTGGGCGTCAGCAGTCGGTGTCCCCGGTCGGTGCGTTTGGAAAGGCTAGAAACCACGGTTGTTCGCGCAGGCATATTAATCCCCGCAGCCAGGGTTTCGGTGGCAAATACCACTTTTACCAAGCCCTCTTGAAACAGTTCTTCGACCAAACCTTTCCATGCTGGTAAAATTCCGGCGTGGTGAGAGGAAATCCCGCGCAGCAACGGTTCAACCCCGCCGCTACGGGCTGCTTCTGGATTGTGGGCTAAAAATGCTTCAACTTTCTGTTTTAAAAGTTTTGCTTCTTGTTCGTTTACCAGCGTCACTTCCCGCAATTCATCCACCGCCTTGTCACAACCCCGGCGGCTGAAGATAAAGTAAATTGCTGGCAGCATATCCCGTTTCCACAAATGGCTCAGGACATAAACTAAACTTGGGCTGTCTTGCTTTTTGCCTTTTTCTTTAGTTTGTGGGCGCTTGGGCTTGAGTCGCGGATTTATTTTTTTTTGCGAGTCATCAAGGAGGGGAAACAGTCCTTTGGGATTGCAGAAATGAAACTGCAAGGGAACGGGACGAAAATCGGAGTAGATGAGCTTGGTGGGACCATGAACCCGATTTAACCAGTCGGTGAGTTGATCGCTGTTGGCGACCGTTGCCGAAAGCGCCACCAACTGTATTTCGTGGGGACAATAAATAATGGATTCTTCCCAAACCGTGCCCCGCTGTCGGTCGTTCATGTAGTGGCATTCATCTAACACCACGGCTTCTACACCCGTGAGGGAGGTGCCGACTTCGCCGATGCGGGTGCCATAGAGCATATTCCGGAAAATTTCCGTGGTCATCACTAAGACTGGAGCATCCCGGTTGATGGACGTATCGCCGGTCAATAACCCTACCCGGTCAGCCCCAAAGCGATCGCGGAAGTCCCGTAATTTCTGGTTTGATAGCGCTTTCAGGGGTGTAGTGTAAAATACCCGCTTGCCGCGACTCAGGGCGCGGTAAATGGCGTATTCCCCAATCAGCGTTTTTCCCGACCCGGTAGGGGCACACACAACGACCGAGCAATCGGCATTTAACGCCGCGATCGCTTCCTGCTGAAACCGATCCAGTTCAAAGGGAAATAAGGTCTTGAGGTCTAGCTCTGGTATGGTAGTGGGCACGGTACGGTCAAATAGTTCCATTAAAAAATTGCAAACAGAATTCAGCCAAATCTCGCCATCAACTGTCTTCTTGTGCTTCCTTTAATTCTAAAGGACTTCCCAGGAATAAATTATCTTAACAATGGCTCTAGGGACGCGGTATTCAATGGCTCCCAATGATGGCACATCGCTATTTTTTTAGGGAATTCCTTTCAGTGCAAATTAGCACCCAATCGGCGGGATGCACCAGATTATCGACTTATCGATTTCGATCATGACGCTTGCCCTGAGAATCGTGACGCTATTTGCTTTTCTAGGTGCCATTTCCCGAAGCTAGCCTCTCAAGTCACTTGAAACCGCTTTACGAAACTTCAAGTTTATTTGTAGCGGCAGAATAATAGAGCAATTGTCACTATAATAAATAATATAGCTAAAATTCATGGAAAATCTCGATCGAAAAGCCTGAATTATCGCCAATACCTGTCTGTTTCTATTTAAATCTTTCTTCTGCTTTCTCTGGCAAATTTGACGCTTTTTAAATATTTTCTGAAAAGCCTCTCGATCGCGATCTAAGTTAGCCTTTTTCCATCGTCGGCAATTCCCACATCTTCTGATGAAAAGGAACTGTAGGGTAGAGGATGTAACGAGCGATACAGCGATTGCCAGCAGAGCTACGGCTATGCGAAATTGCGATCGCTCAAAAAGATGAAATCTAAAATCGTCCTTTTGGCGGATAGATAAAAGCTGCGTTTAATCCTGACCCAGGCAACTGGAATGGGAAGAAATGGGTATGCACTTCTCAAAAAAGGCAGAAGTCGGATTCAAGATGATAGGCAAGAATTTTTATCGGTACTGATTCAGCAGTCAATTTGCCGTGTTGGGTTTCGTACCTCACCCCTCCACGCCCCCCAACCGACAAAATGACACCGACAAAATGACATAGTTGAATTCGGTTCTCCTGCTAACTAACTGAATTGGTTTTCTAGTACCCAGTCCGAATGGGCGGGTTCCAAACCCCCCAAACAGCCCTCAGTCCCTTATTTATCCTTTTTAAACGTCGGTGCCACAAGCCAACGGACACTACCCTGCCAGCATGACGGTGACGGATACCGCTCACCGAAAAATTTCCGATGGAAACCGGATCATCTATCAGCGATTGAAACAGGCGCTGAGTCTTGGTTTGCGTCGCCAAATTTTTGTGGCGGTATGCGACGACCTCACCTTGAGAAATCGTCTGGCTGCCCGATTACACGCAGAATTGGCGATTTCGGAAGACGGAAGAAGAAACAAGTCCAATCGCACTCATTCATCCTTCCTGCCGAATCCTGGCTCCTTCCAAGGCTACCCCCGACTGGTTAGCCTGAACTTAAACTTGAGCCAGCCGCATCCCATCGCTCAGATCAATCGCTGGTTAGCCAAACACCCGCCCCCTGACAACAACCCACCCGGATTTCAAATTTTGGGGGTGGAACTATTAACCAAGCAGCCAGCAACGGTACAGGGATTATTTCTGCGCTCTCTCAGGGGTATTGAGCGCAGTTTGCCGCGCTTAGAATCTAGCTTGTTGCTGTGGATGCCTCGCCCTTGGTTCCGGGCGATTCAGCAGTCGGCACCTGAGTTTTGGCGGTGTCACACCGGCTTGTTTGAGTTTGAAGGGGAACCCACGCCTGTATCAGAAGAGACGTGGTATCCGTCTCTACAATTCTCAGCGCCCCGCGAACAAGCTGCTGAGCAAGAGACGGCTGTACCTCAAGAAAATCTGTGGCACATTCTGAACCGCGACTTCGCGAAATATAGCGAAACCCGTTCGGAAAATCCAGTTTCAGGCAATGATTCTGGTAAGGAAGAGGTAGAAGCGACGCCTCCGAGAGACGAATCTCAGCATCCGGCAACAAATTCGCTAACTGATGCTTCTCCCCTACAGGAATCAGAAGAAAAGAGCGATGAATCAGCATCCATTCATCCTTCCCAATCTGAAGCCCCTCATCAGGCGATTGAGAATTTGCCTCAGGTGCAATCGTTGCAGGAAATTGCTCAATTACAGCAGCAATCCTGTCCGCCAGAGGCACTTGCTGAAGCTTATCTGAGGCTGGGGAATCATTACCGCGATCTGATTGAACTCGAACAATCAAATACCTCGCAAGAAAACCTGATCGTTGCCATCCAAGCTTACGAACAGGCATTGAGTTGGCTAGAGGCAGATTCGCCGCTGGTACCGGATACCCTTAATGACTTGGGCAATCTCTACTGGATGCTAGCTCGCTATCCAAGCAAAGTCGAGGAGATGCTTGTCTATCTGGAGCAAGGGATTCAAGCGTATCAAACCGCTTTAACCACCTTCAATCCCGATGAAGCGCCCCACACCTATGCCATGATTCAAAATAATTTGGGGGCAGCATACGGGGAAGTGGCTCGTTATCGAGATGCTGCCGAGAACTTGCAATACTCGATTGGCGCTTATCAGGAAGCTTTGCGCTATCGTCCTTCCCAGATGGAGCCGCTCAAATATGCGGCGACGCACAATAATTTGGGTACGGCTTACTGGCATTTAGCACAGCAGCAGCAGCCGGTGACAAACTTGCAACAAGCGATCGCATCTTATACAGAAGCGCTGTTGTATTACAATCCGGAGCAAGAGTCGCTTAGCTGGGCAATGCTGCAAAACAACATCGGCACCGCCTACTGGAATCTCGCCCAGTACGAACAACCCGCAACCTATTTAAAACTTGCTATCGACGCTTACTTGAATGGACTAAAATATCGGACGCCAGATGTAGTCCCGGCAGCTTGCGCGGCGACGCAGAATAATTTGGGTACGGCTTACTGGCATTTGGCAAGCCAGATAGAAACTAAGGTGGAGGCGCGACAGGAATATTTGCACTCGTGTATTACAGCCTATGAAACTGCGATCGCGCTTGTCCACCGGCTGAGCCAAAACACTCCCCCAGTGCCGGTTACGTTTGATGCCTCTGCCACCTACAATAATTTGGGGCTGGCTCACTACCAGATGGCGACGGATAAGCAGTTCGCTTTGGCTCAGGGTTCCCTGTTAGAGCATCTAGAGGCAGCGTTACACAACCATTTACAAGCGTTGCGGGGCTTTAGCGCTCAACCCGATGCCTACGAATCCACTTTGTCTTATGTTGTGCAGACAATCCGGGCGTTTTTCCGCGAACGTGGCTTACAAGGTCAAAATCTCGCCCTTTCTAAGGTTCCAGGTAAGCTGTTGCCAGAATTACTGCGGCGGTTGTAATTTTCCAATGCACTGAATCAATCTGCTTGTGTAGAAATCGCAATCCATTTGAGCTGTGAGACGTTAGCCCTTCAGATCCTCGACTTCAAGAGAAGTCGGGGATTTCTTCTTTGGAAATCATTTAGCAGTGCTAGAGCTTGGAATCTAAAGCAAAATCGCGATCTTGCTAACGAAAAATTATTTTCATTTATTCCAAGATATTGAAGAAAATGAAGCTTTCCCAGACTCCTGCTACACTATTGTGGGGAATGAAGCTATGAAAAATTTTCTGGAGGCTGAATTAGTTACTGACTTGTTAATAATGACTTTCAAAAGTTTTAATGAGTTATTAATTGCCTAAAGCTAATTGAAACCATTTTTATGAATGGTGGAAGCCAGTTTATTCTTCTTAGTGGGGGCACTGCCATGCCGTGTCCCTAGCGCTCCCTCCATCAATTTGCCGTCACCCAATATCCCTAAATCTATACCGTGCAGAACATACCTCAAGATGATTCACCGAATGTTCCTGTCCAAAGAAATTGGTATTTAGTGACATTAACTCAGGTGTCGAAGCGTGAATTATTTTGCAAGCAAATTTTACACGCGATAGAACAAGAGAAACTACAAGATGTGATTTTAAGAGTGGAAATGCCAAAAGAATCTGTATATCAGAATTTGGTATTGCTGGAAACAACGAGTTTCAAAGCTCTACGCGATCGCTTGCGACAGCTAGACTACGATCCCAAAATTTCGCCTAAACCCTTAACTTCCGAGCAAGTTAACCGGATGTTGGGCTTATAAAAAAGCAGTAGGGGCAGGAAAACAATCCTGCCCCTACGTTTATGGATTAGCGGAGAAAATCGGTAACTTTAACGACCGGAAACGGCTAAAGCGCCAGCGATCGCGGAAACGATTCCAGACACAGTTGCCGTACCAAACAGCCACCAAGCGGCAGAGGCAGCAGCTTTGCGAGTTTCTTCTGCCTGCCGCTGCGCTTGATACTTCACTTCGTCTAAGCGGCGTTGCGCTTCCTGTTGGAGGCGATCCACCCGTTGCAGGACGCTGTTGCGTGCGCCTTCAATTTGATCGACGAGCCGGTTAGCATCTTCCTCGGAGATGTCCTCGCGGGAAGACATGATGGCAACCAGAGTATTGCGATCGAAATGGGAGAGGCGATCGCGCAAGGCATCAAACCCAGCTTGCGGATCGTCAAACAACTTGCGAACATCTTTCTTGATGCTGTCATAGTTGAGTTCCGGGCGATCCAGCGAGTTGAGGTAGTTGCGAATTTGGGCAAAAATCCCGTCAATCGTCTGTTGAATTCGCCGTTGAATGCTGCGAATTTGCTCCACAAATTGATCGCGTACCGAGAGGACTTGATCCACAATTCGGGCAGCTTCTTCCTCAGAGATATCCTGCCGTTGCGACAGCAGAGAGATCATCGTGTCGCGGTCGATGTGAGATAGGCGATCGGTCAGACTCTCAACTCCGGTGCGCGGATCGTGCAGCAACAACTGCAAATCGCGCTTAATTGCTTCTGGGTTGAGTTCGTCTTTGCCAGTATTCCGCAGGTAGTCTTGTAGCGTGCTTTGGAAATCTTGGATTTGTGCCTGCGTCCGGGTGGCAAGGCGACGAGGCGCTCTGACGATGTTTTTGATCGTACCCTGCACCTGATCGATGACCTGATTTACTTGCTCTTCGCTTAGGTCTTGCCGTTGACTCAGTAGCTTCACCAGGGTATCGCGGTCTACTTGAGATAGCCGTTGCCGCAGTGCCGTCGCACCTTCTCTGGGATCGGAGAGCAGCCTGGTCAAATCCCGCTGGATGCCTTCGGGATTCAGTTCGTCTTTACCAGTGTTCCGCAGGTAATCTGCTAGAGCCGTGCTGGTTTTGTCTACCTGCTCTTTGGCTTTATCTACGACCATTTGCGGTGCTTGGACAACGCTGCTCCAAGAATGTTGCACCTGATCGATGATTTGATTTACCTGGTCCTCGCTCAAGTCTTGTCGCTGACTCAGTAGCTGAACTAAGGTATCGCGGTCAAAGCGAGAAGCTCTCGACCGAAGAGCCCACATTCCTGCCTGCGGGTCGTTCAGGAGAGTTTTGATATCTCGCTGGATGCCTTCAGGATTCAGTTCGTCTTTGCCAGTGTTCCGCAGATAGGACTCTAAATTGACCCACACTGCCTCGGTTTCCGATTGAATTCGGTCTCGGAGGGCTTGGGATTCGATCAGCACCCGATCGCGTGATTGTTCTAAATTCGTAGCGATCGCGTCAGCTTCTGTCTCGCCGATGTCTTCGCGTCCCCGCAGCAATTGCATCAAGGCATAGCGATCGTACAAAGCAAGACGACGCTCAAGGGTGTCATGGTCGGCATCTGCGTCTTCTAGCACCTTTTTGAAATTGTCGTTAACGCCTTCTGCGCTCAGTTCTGTCTTGGGTGCTGTTCGGATATAATCTTCAACTCGGCGGCGCAGGTCTTGCGTCCTTTCTTCTTCTTCAGCCGCCCGCACTGTCACCAAAACTTCTTGCCGGATGCCTTCCAATTGATCGGAAATGTCGTTGATTTTGTCTTGGGTAAAGACGCCCCGTTGTTGCAACAGGTTGGCAAAATATGACTTGTCTAGTTGCTCCAATTCCCGGCGAATTGTCCCCGGATCTCCTTGGGGGTCGTAGATGACTTCTTTGAATTCCCGGTTAAGTCCTGGTCGGGTAATCTGCCAGGAGTACGTGTTGAGCAGGTAGTTGTCTACATCTGCTCGAATGGTGCTGTAGGGGAGTTCTGGTTTAACTCCTGCTTGAGTCGCTAGTTTGTCGGTTTGCTCGGTTACTTTGTCTTTAGCTTTCGAGAGGGAACTTAAGATGGTTTGCACATCTAAATCTGAGAGATCTGTGCGTCCCATTGCTAATCCCATCAGGGTCGTTAAACCCTGCTGAACGCTTAGCTGAATTGGACCAGGAGCTGCGTCGTCGACTGCTTTTTGATCGGCTTTTTTAGAGTCGCGCGTCTCTGCAATCAGCTGGTCGAGTTTGGCGTTGATATCATCTGACTTCACTTGACCCGGTTGTGCAGACTTGAGATAGTTGAGCAGTTCGCCCATCCGATCGGTTTGTTGCTCTCGCGATCCCACGGCTTGCCGCCACACGCCTTCGAGTTGGTCTACGATGCGGTTAATGTCGCGTTTCGAGAGGTCTGTGCGATCGCTTACCAAATTTACAAATGTTTGGCGGTCGATGTTGCGAAGATTATCGGTGTTAGCGATCGCTTTTAGTTGCGGGTCGTTGAGCAATCTTTCAAATTCACCCCGAATCTTTTGTATATCGAGTTCAGGGGGACGCAAGGACCCTAAATAATCCTCCAGCGTCTCGCGGATGCTGGCAGGATCGATTCCCGATCCCAGTTCTCGCCGCACGGCTGCTGCTGCTGCCTCTGCGGTTGACACAACTTGATTATTCACAGCTTGTGCGCCGATTGCTGCGGTTGCTGTGCCGACAATTGCTTGGAAGCCGCTGGTTGCAGTATTAACAACTGAACCCACTAACGATCCCACTGTCGTTGAACTTACCCAAAATAGCAGGCAGAAGTAGGTTGCCCAAATTACCAGACCGATAATGGCACCCAAGCCGCCACTGCTAATCAAGCTCAGTTTCACTGCCAGGAAACACGCGATCGCTAACGCAATGGTGACTGTCACCAGCGTCCAAATTCCGACTGCTGTCCCTATTTTGCGAATTGTACCTCCCAAACTTCCAGATTCATCCCGATCGGAATCTGAATCTGATTGATGACCCAAGTAAGAGATCCCGGCTGCGACTGAGAGGTTGGTTAACAATAATTGCAACGCAAAAGCTAACACTATCCCAGAAATCAGCGCTACAAAAAATTGAGGCCCTGAAAAGACAAGTGCCGCTTCTTCTGGAGTATTCACCGTTGGATCGACTGGTGTAACTTGAGCGAGCCAAAATAGGGTTTTGTACATTCCCATGAGTATTCCCGTACTCTCAAACATGATATTTTCTTCCTCAAAGCAAATCCCGCGCAAATTATAAATTAAGGTATGTTGAGTGGTCAAAATCTGCAAAAAAGACCACACTCTGAAACACCCGTTTGTCAAAAAAACGGGTGATTATCTTTCTGGTTTCTTTGTACTCATCTACTTAAGTAGTAACTCTGTATGTATCGCCTAACTCCTCTCTGTACGCCAGAATCGTCGAATCGGTCACTACAAAGCATCCTCCTGAGGTCTGAAATGTATACCTATGGCAGGATGGAGAGAGTAAGGGAGTAAGACGCGAGCAATAAAAATACATTTGCAGACCTTTTCCTAAAACACGCTGCTGCTTCTTTCCATAAGCACCTTTATCTAGGCGATCTGCTCCGAAACCATGACGTACAGTTTAACTTAAGGAGTTGAACAATAACCTTTAATGAAAGGTTATCTTCTATCCAAATTTTAGGAACTGAATCAGAAGCTAGAGATACTTAGCTTCGGGCTTAGACTGGCGATTAAAATAATATATCAGATGCTTTTATGCAAGCCCCTATCGGTATAAAATCGTTAAATATCTGAGAAAACACCAGGAATTCATTGTTCCAGGATTGTTTCTGATTCGTGAAGTAACCGCCCATTTTCTGAGAATTTTTTGAGAGAAGGTGCAAACGGAGCTTGCAAAAGTAACAGGTATTCTCCATATCTTTAATGCTTGATTCATCCTTATCATAAATATCAAATTTAAATGCGATATGGCCATTAAGTAGAATTTCCTTAAAAGGTATAACTTAATTTTTAAGCTAATTATCCAATATCGCCAGCAATTATATTATCAGTTATTTCAATTTGGTAATTTTAGTAGATGTATTGAAAGTTTTAATTGTATTTGTAAATGAAGATTTAACTCTTGTTAGTTTTGATGGTTGTAAACGTCAAAATAAACTGATTACCTTGGAACTTAACGAACATTTTAATATCAAAGGAATAATTTTATATTCCTTGAAGTGAAAGCTGGTGAGGGGTAATACGGTTTGGTTAGAAAAAGAACGTGAAAAAGTGCTATATCTCTATATCTATAGCGTTTCTCAGATGGCTGGAACATATTGTGGTTCTCACGTTCGGTAGCAGATTTTTGATTGCCATTCCCGTGCCGATGTATCTCATACCAATTCTCTGTAAAGATGCGCTTAATAATAGAGCTTCCGTGGCAGGCGAGCGAGCGGGTGAAGTGGAGTGAGGACTTTGTGGGAGGCATCTCAATGGCAAGCTGTTGACGAGCACATCGGACTAGTTAGTGCTTGCAAGCCTGTTTTCAGCGTTTGCCTTTGCTCGTTTGCGATCGCTCTTGACACGCAAAACACTATCTATTTATTAAGCGCATCTTTAAAAAGAATTGGTATCACCTCTTTTTTCCTCAGCCCTTTTTTCCTCACCTCTCAGTCCTCAGTCCTCACCTCTCAGCCCTCAGTCATCTCTCCTCCCTTCTCTTACCAAGGGTTGCCAATCAACGTGAAAGCTGCCCAGTAGAAAGGATGCTCAAGGCTTCTATTTCCCAGTCCAGCCATTGAGGGTGGCAAGGGAAAGCTGCCATTGAGGGTGCGGAGTTGACCTCCCTCTAAGCGCACTTTGCCCTTGAGCATTGCCACCTGTGCCTGACGCACCGCCTCCGCCTTGATGGGCGCTTTTTTCAATTGTTCGTAGAACTCTGTCATCAACCCCAAAGTCCCTTCATCGCTGACGTACCAGAGACTCGCTAGGGCTGACTTGACGCCTGCCTGCACTGATAACCCGGCAAAGCCTAATTCTGCCTGTTCATCTCCCAAGGCTGTGCGACAGGCACTTAGCACCAGCAATTCTACAGGAGGGTCATTCCAACCTAACTCCCGCAGCTGATCCAATCTCAGCTTGGTGTCCCACAGCTGAATATAGGAATTGCTCGGGTTCCCTGACTTAAATTCCCCATGCGTGCCTAGGTGAACAATTCCGAAAGGTTCTTGCTGACGCTGCGCCTTAAGATTTTTCAGAGTGAAGGCATCGTTGAGGAAAGATTTACCCGACCATAGGGAAGAGGCGATAATGGACAATTCCACGGGCACGGCGGGTAAGGGGTTTTGGTTGGTAAATTTGGCTGCTCCCATTGCCAGGACTTGGGTTTTTTTAATATCCCGGTAACGAGTATCGGTTAGGCTGAGACTCGGCATGAGTCCGACGCTGTATTTTTCCACTAGGAATTGTTGACCGTCATGGAGGGCAGCAACCGGAAGACTCCGCAACCCTGTATCCATAAGGAAAACCAAATTATCGATCTTGCTAGCTTCTAAATCAGCTTTTACGGGTGCTATCAACCACTTATAGAGTTGTTGGGAAGAATTGAGGTAACGGTTTGTTTTAAGCGGCTTAGTGATTTCTGAGCGAAATTCCTGGGCGACTTTGAGAACTTGACGGCGTGTTACCCCTGTGACTCTCCTGCGAATTGGTGGCTTTTTAGCTGTCACAATGACGAGTTCGAGTTGGTCGTTATCCTGCGGTAGGGGATTGTTTGACGATTGAGCTGGAAGTTGAGCTAGCTGATTTAGGGCTAATCCCTGAGAGTTGAATTGCCAAAGAATATCTAATCGTGGCGCGGGATAAGGGAGTTGACTTTTATCTGCTGCTGTTCCTGGTGTAACTGTTGCAGGCACAAAAGCAACATAAATGAGTGCCGGTTTCACTCCAGTTGCTTTCTCAATTTCGTTAAGAATTTCACGCGCCTCATCCAAGGTTTTTAGGGGAAGATCGGGAGCAAGTCCCAAATATTGCTGGAATTGCCTTGTAAGCTCTTGGTCGATTTGAGCAACAACCGGATCGATTTCGACTGAGGCAAGGGTTCTCGTTGCCGGTATTCGTGTCAGTGGCGTCTCCTGCGGTGGTGATAATTCGCTGGAAAGTGGCGTTGGGGAAGGTGTTGGCGTGGGAATTGGTGTGGGGATTGGCGTGGGAATTGGTGTGGGGATTGGAGTTGGAATTGGCTCAGCTACATTGATGGTGAGCTGTTGCGGGGCGGAGAAGGAAACGCGATCGCTCGCACTAATTGTAAAGGCATTGAGCAAACCAGTCGCACCCGTAGGCGGTGTGTAAACTAAAACATCGCTCAACGACAAAATGGTTCCCGGTACGATGACGGTACCATCTTGTTTGGTCAGCGTTCCCCCATTAATGGCATCAATGCGTATTGAGGTAAAATCGCTATTTGCATCGGTTATAGATGGATTTAAACTCGCAACAGTGAATGTAATCGACTGATTTTGTTGAGTATCCGTTAGCAGGGTATTAGCGGTCAAAGTCGGTGCTTGGTTAATAAAGGTTATCTGAATCCCATCAACACTAGGATTGCCCACCTCGAAGGTATTGTTATTGGGAATCAGCGTATCGATAGATGGAATTATTTGTGTAGGAGAAGAAGAAATTAGCTCCCCATTCCCACTACTTCCACCCGTGTCAATCGCTCCTTCCGTACCGTTGTTAGTCTTATCGCCGACGATAAATTGAAAGTTATCTTGCCCCCCATCATGCTGGATGAAAACCGAGCCTCCTAGAGTCACTCCACTGGTGAGGATAGTTGCCGAAGTTCCGCCAATTATATTCAGTCCCTTAACAACTCCTAGGGAAGATATTGTGACATTACCACCGCTGAGTGAGCCATCGATTCCATCTACTTGTTCTTTAGCTTGGGTATTAATTGTATTAAAGGTAATATTGCCATCTGTTGTTAAGGTAACTAACCCACCTAATGCATTAGTAACCAGATCGGAAAAATCTGGATCGGGAGGGGGGGGATTAACAGTAGCAGAGGAATTAATGTTGCCGGCGATTATATCGTCCTTAGCTGTGAATTTGACCGCACCCCCTGTAGCAACGATGGGGTCAGTAGCAGAGGAATCAATATCGCCGGTTTGAATACTACCTTGGGCATCTAAGGTAACTGAGCCGCCTATCGCATCGAATAAAGCGGCACCACCACTTGTTTGGCTAACAACAGCAGAGGAATTAATGGCATCTGTTTTAAGATTGCCTCCAGATGTTATCTTGACGTCACCCCCTGTAGCTCCTGGATTATCTCCAAGGAAAAATATGTCAGCTTTTGCAAAAGAATTAATTGTGCCTGTAGTGATGTTACTGCCAGCTTCTAAAGTGACTGCGCCGCCTGTAGATTGAAAATAAGAGGTGGAGGAGGAATTGATATCGCCATTAACTGTAATTGTGCCGGTGTTAGTAGTTAAACTCACCAGACCACCATCATTATTATTATTAGAGGAAGTAATATCACCTGTAAGAATGTTCCCATTAGTGGCATCCAGGATGATACTTCCACTGTTCGCGTATAAGTTAGAGGTGTCTAGATTGCCGGTAGCGATCGCGCCGTTGCTACTGGTGAGTTGAATCTTCCCGAACGGACCAAAACCAGGAGGAGGATCGATCTTAATATTTCCAACAGTGATACTTGCTCCGGAAATTGTTATATCTCTTCCATTGGTTCGGATGGTGTTCGCCGTATTTTGCATCACAAAAGAACCAACCTTATCACCATCAGCGTCTGCCGTAAAAGTGATTGACGTAGCAGGCCCGCCGCCGAAGTTCAGAGTTCCGTCACTTGTAAGATCGTTGATAGTGATGTTGTTAGTCGCTTGCAAAATCACATTGCCAGAGGCGGAGGCATTTTCCAGTTCGGTTTCCGAAATGATGAAATTTGCAGGAGCATCACCCTCAAGAATTGTGCCATCGGCTAATTCAACGTCTTGCGCTCCCGGACCCGCACTTTGATCTGTTACCGTGATATTGAGTGGATCAAGTAGTAAGGTTCCCGCCTTACCTTGTGGCGCTAGCGTATCCACCTTACCTTTGAAAGTTAAGCTTTCCTTGCCTGAAACTTCCACAAATCCGCCGTCGCCGGAATTTTTGCCGCCACGAGCGCTGATATTGCCGTAAAATTCAGTTGCCTTGTCAGACCAAACGATCGCACGACCCCCATTACCGTTGTTCTTGCTATCGACATCGATCGAAGAGTCTGGACTGACATAAGTTCTCGAGGCATTCGGTACCGTTCCCTTTCCTTGATAATCGCCGCCAATTAGCACCGTTCCGCCGCCAAGACTGCCGGAAGCGTTGATGTTGGCACCCACCAGCCCTACTTTGTCACCCAGAACCTGCACTTTACCGCCAGTCTGACCGGATGCGTTAAGGTTGCCAGCTACAATCGCAGTACCTGTATCGGTGGGGATTGCAACGCCAGATCCCGTGAGTACCACTTGACCTTTACTATTAACAGTGAGTTTAGTCGCATTCCCAATTTTTCCGCCAGTCAGCAGCTGCGGTACGGATTGAGGATTAGGGATAGGGGATTGGGGATTAAAATTCTGAGTCGCGACCTCCAAACTGAGTAGGTTTCCAGGTTGACTAATCCGCACGGATTTTCCGCCGGAAACCGCTGCCACAGTAATATTTCCTTCTGGTGCCAAAAGTTGCCCAGTATTAACGATAGTGCCACCGAGTAAGGTGAGATTTTTCCCCTGTCCTACTGCTAAGTTTCCAGAGTTAACGATGGCACCGGGTTGGGGAGCCGTGAAAGCAAAAGTGCTGGGATTTCCTTCTAAAGCGGCATAATTATTGTTACCGATGGCATTAAACCAATTATTGCCAAAGCCGATACTGTTGGCGGTGGTGGCAGTGAAAGATGCAGGCACATTTAGACTAGCGTTGTTGCCAAATACAATTCCGGCTGGATTCATCAAAAATAAGTTTGAATTGCCGCCAGTGACTTGAATTAAGCCATTAATGACGGAGACATCTCCACCCACAACTCGACCGAGAATATTCTGAATGCTGGGGGTGGATAGGAAGTTGGCAATCTCACCTTGATGGAGATCAAATTGGTTAAAGCTGTGGAAGAGATTCTCACCTTGGCTTGATAGCTTACCGCCAGTGATGTCGAAGCGATCGCCATTGACGTTGACAAGGGTACCAGTGCCATCAGCAGCCGGAATGATGGGTTGTGCCAATGCTTTTTCTAAGCTGATGACTCCTGCTAGAGGCAAGGCTGCCATCACTAGGCTAACTTTTCTCACTAAGGGTTTCATAATTGCTCTCTCTTGCAGATATTAAGAAATATTGAACAACCAATCGCAGTTCTGCTTTGCCGAAGTCACTACGTTTTTGTTTACACGGGTTGTTCCTTTAACCAATCGCTAACTGTGATGTACTTTCTGGACAGTTATTATACTGCTGTTATAACTTATCTCAACCAGGATTGTCTTCAGGAACTAAAAACAACCAAGTCTAAGAAAAAAGTTTTTTTAGAAGAATTTGATGAGACTTATGGATGAATTTAATTTTATCGGAAAATACTGACACAAAAGCGTCTATCCCCACCTTAGTATTTTGAAAGGAATTTTCTGCAAAAATAAAATCATAATCGTCAAAAATGATCGTGCCGCCAACTTTAACAAGCGCCCAAGTTAAAACTGCATCTTCCAGAACATCGCTGGCTAGGTGGGAGCCATCAATGTAAACTAAATCATAAAAACCCAAGGGTAACAAACGCAATATTTGTTGAGATCTACCTACTATTTTTCGTACCTTTTCCGCTGCACCCGTACGATTTATATTAAAGTCAAATCGCTCTTCTACAGAGCTTAGATAGTCACAATCATATCTTTGATGTTCTAAGCTACCTGCAAAGGTATCTATACAGGTAATTTGGCTAGAACTATCTATTAAAATATTTTCTAAAAACCAGCAAGTAGATCGCCCCTCCCAACTGCCTATTTCTAAAATATTTAATCCAGGTATTTTAGATAAAGGTTTAAGATGCTCATTCAAAATATCAAGGTTGCGGCTAAACCAGTCTGTAGAAAATTGATAACCTTTCAATATTGTCTCAATTTGATAACGAGCTTTTGAAAATTCAGGCTTGATTGTTAAGAGTTTACGGTAATAGCTCATTGCCTCGGCAACTCTACCCTTTTGCTGGAAAATCATGCCTAAATCGTAGTAGGCTTCAGGAAAGTCAGGTTTAACTTCCAGCGCTTTCTGATAACAAGCGATCGCTTGTTCAATCTGTTCTTGCATCCACAATCTTGCTCCCATTTTAAAATAGGCTTCAGCTAAGAGGTTTTGCGATCCCTGGTAGTTACTTATATACCCTTGAACAGAGAAAATTTGAGCAGATGTCTGCAAATCGGCGATTGCTTCTGGATAGTTACCCAATTTAGAATGGGCATTCCCCCGGTTATTGTAGGCGGCGGCAAAGTTAGGATTAAGCTGCAATGCCAGAGTATAATCGTCAATTGCTCCTTGAGTATCTCCTAAATCGAAGCGTGCGACACCTCGATTAGTGTAAGCTTCAGGAAAATTAGGATTGATATTCAGCGCCTGAGTGTAATCCTCAATTGCTTTTTGCCCATCGCCAAGTCTGGAGCAAGTATTACCCCGATTGTAATAAGCAACAGCATCATGGGGATTGAGATGCAAGATTTTGCTATATTCCTCGAAAGCTTTTTGATAGTAGATTTGCCAAATTCTCTGTACTGTTAAATGCCTTTCCTGGTGGTGATGTCTGTAAGTTTGGGCTTCGTGCTGTCTCCAGATAATCACTTGTTCAGCAACAGAAATCCCGGTTTGACCAGAGAGGAATAAGCTTAAAAATAAAGTGCCAGTTGAGAGATATTCGGTTTGCACTAGGTTGAAGATGCGGGGCAAGTCTTGTACCCAGTCTCCAATCTTGAGGCTGAAGCAGGGAGGGCAGAATTTTAAATTAGCGATCGCTTCTCGAAATAATTCATTTCCCTGCTCTTGATAAATTGGGGAAGGCACATCCTTGAACTGCCCGATAACTGCTGTATAAGGTAATGCTAAGGATGCATTGAGAAAGCTTGGTAAACTCTCTAGCGCCTCATCATCCCCATCTAGAATAAATACTTGTTTTACATTTTCTCTTTTTGCATCAGCCAGAGCCTGTATCAGCGTAGAAGCTGGCCCTTTATGCTCTAGGCGTCTAATTTGGCATCTATTTTTAACAGCAGCCAAATTAGGAAAAATATTGCTTCCATCATCGTATACAACAATATCAAAATCTCCCTGAATCGAACGGATAGCCCGTTCTAGATAGGGATAGCTAGGATCGTAATATCGAATAATGATCCGTGTCATCGCCGTCAACTTAAGAATACAGAACAGTGTTCATCCCACACCAGTCGCTCAAAATTCCCCTAGTCTGAGTCATGATGCTTTCGTTGCCACACTCCAAATAATTTTCGTGTATCTGTCATAAGGAGTAGGGAAGCCCTGCCCTTACTGGCATCGGAAGACTCTAGAGATTGTGAAATTTAATTGTCTCCAATGATACTTTGCAACTTTTGGCAGTAATCTGGGATCTTTAGCCCAGAGTCTTTGCAGCACCTAGTGATGTTGTAGGCGATCGCGCATCAAGAGGGCGATCTGCTCACATCTGCGACTCTAATTGTTGTAACTAATTGGAAAATTCAGAAAATTCTATCAATCGCGCCATTTTCCGGCTGATAACCTTAAGCAGTAGGCTCTCTGGGGTTCTCTCTGTCTTAGGTCTTCTTGCTTATTTGTTAATATTTTGTTACAAACAAGAGAGTAAGCACTCTTATGGACGCGAAACATTATGTTAGGCGGCCTTACTGGTTTCACAAACAATACTGGCACTGATTGGGGAGAACGCCTCCTCAATACAGTCGCTAGCAAGACTATTCGCCACATGTTTACCCAGAGTGAGTCTGTGGAAGTTGCTGTTCGCTGCTATCCCTCCAGCAAGCTTTTGCAGGGCAGTATTGACAGCTTCAAAATGAGCGGTAGTGGTCTTGTGATTCGCCGCGAGTTTCGCACCGAGGAGATGTCGTTTGAGACAGACGCCGTCTCGATTGACTTCAGTTGTGTAATGCAAGGTCAGATTCGCCTTAAGCAACCCACCCAGGCAGTTGTACAGGTGACGCTAACCCAGGCAGATATTAACCAATCCTTTCAGGCAGAACTGGTGCAGAAGCGCCTGCAAGATATTTCCACACCAGCTTTGACAGATTTATCTGGCGGTCAGCCCGTTTCCTTTACCGAAGTCCAAGTACAGCTGCTGCCCGAAAACCAAGTGCAAATTTTTGCAAAGGCAGATTTGGGCGAAAAAGGATTGGTGCCACTCAGCATGAAATCAACCTTAAGCGTGGAACGGCGACGTCGAATTCGGTTTAAAGATCCTCAATTTCAGGCAGAGGCGGTGCCAGAAGAAACACGGGAGATTTCTCAGACGTTGACCTCGGCATTTTCTGAAATTTTAGATAACATGGTCGATTTGGATCGCTTTAATCTTGACGGCGTAACCATGCGAATTAACCGCTTGGAGACCCAAGGAGATAAGCTAATTTTCAGTGGCTATGCCCAAATCGAGCGCGTTCCCAATAATCCTTGATTGTAGTCAATCGTCATCGGTTAGTAGGCAGTCGCAGGGTCAGAACTGCGTTAAAAGGAACAGGGATAAGGCGTGGTGGTTGAACACCCCTTTTCTATCCTTAATTCCTTAAGGTAAGCGATCGCACAACTGTGTCTTAACCTCTCAGCCTTAGGATAACAGTAGTGTTATCTGGGAGATATCTTGTGACTGCTGGAACCTCACCCCCGCAGCTTCAGAGAGAGTTAGGGGTTTTGGGTGCCACGATGATGGGTTTGGGTTCGATCGTAGGCACGGGCGTGTTTGTCAGCATCGGCATTGCCGCCGGAATCGCAGGACCGGCGGTAATTTTGGCGATCGCGATTGGAGCCGTTGTGGCAACCTGCAACGGTCTCAATAGTGCCCAGTTAGCAGCGAATCACGCCGTCAGCGGTGGCAGCTACGAATATGGCTACAAGTATCTCAATCCGAGTCTAGGTTTTACCGCAGGCTGGATGTTTCTCTTGGCAAAGACTGCTTCAGCAGCAACGGCAGCTTTAGGTTTTGCTGGCTACTTGCTGAATGCGACAGGTTTGTATGGGCGGGGATTTCTGATTCCCACGGCGCTAGCTGCGGCAATTTTGATGACTTTAATTGTTTTGAGCGGGATTCGCCGCTCTAATCGCGCCAATATTGCCATCGTCTCGGTGTCGCTGCTCTCTTTAATTTTCTTTGTCCTTATCTGTCTACCCCGCGCCACAGAGGTTGGTACAGAAAATCTCACGCCATTTTTCAAAGGTTCTCCGGCGACGGTACTCCAAGCCAGTGCGCTGATGTTTGTGGCTTACACGGGTTATGGAAGGATTGCCACGTTGGGCGAGGAAGCACGGGAACCCCGGAAGACAATCCCAATCGCGATGATTGTTAGCCTGGGGGTGACAATGTTGCTTTACATGGCAGTGGCAACGGTTGGCATTGGGGCGGTCGGGACAGAAATTTTGGGCAAACCAACCCAGGCACAGGCAGCACCCCTCGAGGTGGCAGTTCGCAGCGTTGCCGGTTCAAGAGGTGCGGCGATTTTATCAATTGGTGCGATCGCGGCGATGCTGGGGGTACTATTAAACTTGATTTTGGGTTTGTCCCGCGTGCTGCTGGCGATGGGAAGACGCGGGGATATGCCCAGAATTTTGGCACGGCTAAATCGGCAAGGAACGACACCCGATTTAGCGGTGGTCGTGGTAGGAATTGCGATCGCCCTTTTAGTTCTGCTTGGCAATGTCAAAACGACTTGGTCGTTCAGTGCCTTTAACGTCTTGATTTACTATGCAATTACCAATCTGGCAGCATTAAAAATGCCAGATTCAGAACGGCTCTATCCCAAATGGATAGCCTGGGCAGGTCTAGGATCTTGCCTGTTCCTGGCTTTCTGGGTAGAGCCGCAAATCTGGCAAATGGGTCTGGGATTAATTGTCGCTGGTCTAATCTGGTACCAAGTCAGGCAAAGAGTTAGGGAGTTATGAGTTATTAACTCATAACTCCCTAACTCAAAACTTTTCCTAGCGACCAACACCGATGTATTGGAAACCGGCGCTTTCTATTTCCTTCCGGTTGAGGAAGTTACGACCATCAATCATCACCGCGTTGTTCATCAGCTTAGACATTTTGCTGTAGTCTAGGGTCTGGAACTGCTGCCACTCTGTCACCAACACAAGGGCGTCACAGCCATCAGCCAGCCGTTCGGGATCGGTTTCCACCATCACGCCGGTTAACCCATGACGCATCCCAGTTGAAGAAACAATTGGATCGTAGGCTTTCACTTTCGCCCCCAGCCGGTTTAGTTGCTCGATGAGATTGAGCGCTGGAGCATCGCGCATATCATCGGTATCGGGTTTGAAAGTCAGACCTAGCAATCCCACCGTTTTGCCTTTGAGGATTTTTAGCGCCTGTTGCAGTTTTTCGATCGCAATCACGCGCTGGCGCTGGTTGACACTCACAGCAGATTTGAGCAGTTGAGCTTCATAGCCGTAGTCGTCCGCGGTATGAATCAAAGCCGAGACATCTTTCGGGAAGCAGGAACCACCCCAGCCAATCCCAGCTTGCAAGAACTTGTTACCAATCCGGGAATCCAAACCGATGCCCTTAGCGACTTGGGTAACATCAGCACCAACGCGATCGCAAATATTGGCAACTTCGTTGATAAAGCTGATTTTGGTTGCGAGGAAGGCATTCGCGGCGTACTTAATCATCTCAGCAGAGTTAATGTCTGTCACCACGACGGGCACTTGCGGTAAGGATTTGTCTTCTGCCACCTGGCGCTCGACAATGGGAGCATAGAGTTCCTGCATCATGGCGATCGCTTTCGGATTGGTGCTACCCAGCACAATCCGATCCGGGTTAAAGGTGTCGTAAACCGCCGAACCTTCGCGCAAAAATTCTGGATTGCTAACAACATCAAACTGAGGAGTTGTTTCTAGTGTCAACTCCTCGGTAACAACGCCACCAGCTCCCACTAGGGACTTTTGGCGTTCCAGAACGCCATCAAGTACAATCATCCGCACCCAGTCCCCAGAACCAATTGGCACTGTGGATTTATTCACAATAACTTTGTAACCACCGTCAAGATGAGCGCCAATTCCACGGGCAACGGCTTCAACATACCTGGTATCGCTTTCACCATTTGCCAAAGCGGGCGTCCCTACTGCGATGAACAAAATTTCTCCATGAGCCACTCCAGCACCCAAATCGGTAGTGAACTCAAGATGCCCTGACTGGGAAGCCGATTGCATAATTTCTGACAGTCCTGGCTCATAAATCGGGGACTGTCCCGCCTTCATCAACTTGACTTTTTCTTCGTTATTGTCAACGCAGATGACATGATGTCCAATATGAGCAAGACTGGCACCCGTGACCAAGCCAACATATCCAGTGCCAATTACGCAAACACGCATAGGAGTAAACCTCAAAAAAATTGGAATGACAGTTCTGGGGGTACGATTCTGTTGGGTAGTCTTTTGTTAAAAGTTATTGATAATTGACTTTTGACAAAGGACTCTAATTCACGAATCGCTGGGGATGCGATTCTCCGGCAGAGAAGCTAAGCGATCGCGAAAATCTTCTATAGTCAGTTGTAACCCTTCTTGCAAGGGTATTGTTGGCTCCCAATCCAGCCAAGTCTTTGCCCGCGTGATATCCGGACGCCGTCGGCGAGGATCGTCTTCTGGCAGTGGCTCAAGCTTAATCTTCGAGTCTGGGTTCACCATCTTTTGGACAGCCTCAGCCAGCTCTAAAATCGTATATTCATCGGGATTCCCTAAATTAATCGGTCCCGTATGCTCGCCATTCATCAGCCGCATCAGCCCTTCCACTAGGTCTGAAACGTAGCAGAAACTTCGGGTTTGCGAACCATCACCATAAACGGTTAGGGCGGTACCCCGCAGAGCTTGCACTACAAAGTTGCTAACCACTCGACCGTCATTTTCTAACATTCGAGGGCCGTAGGTGTTGAAGATTCGCGCGACTCGAATTTCTACATGATTCTGGCGATAATAGTCAAACGCCAGTGTTTCTGCAATTCGCTTGCCTTCGTCATAGCAGGAGCGAATTCCTATCGTATTGACATTACCGCGATATTCTTCAGTCTGGGGGTGGATTTCAGGATCGCCGTACACTTCTGAGGTGGAAGCCAAGAGTAATCTCGCCTTCACCCGCTTTGCCAGTCCTAACATATTCAGTGTACCCAGGACATTCGTTTTCACGGTCTTTACTGGGTTGAACTGGTAGTGTACTGGAGAGGCGGGGCAAGCTAGGTGATAAATTTGCTCTACTTCCAAGCGTATCGGTTCGGTGATGTCGTGACGGATGAGTTCAAAATATGGATTATCCAGCCACTTCAGGATGTTGCGTTTGTGTCCGGTATAGAAGTTATCGAGGCAAATGACTTCATGCCCTTGCGTCATTAGCCGGTCGATCAGATGGGAACCGATAAAACCAGCACCACCTGTGACTAAAATTCTCATCTGGCAATTGAGTCTTTTAAGAGTTGGAATCCATCTTAGACTAACCTTGCCATGCGATGGTGTCCAGATGTACCTGCATTTTCAATAAATCTTTGAAGATATCGATGAAGATAATGTAAAGATTAGCGATCGCTCCTCGGCATTCATTTCTTCGCCTCAAGTTCGTTCCTTTCCCACTCTCAGCCTGGAATAGTACCCTATGTAAGACGCCAAGCTATGAAAATGCGCTGGATTTTTAAGCTTAGCTAAGCTTAAAAATCCAGCGTAAGTCTCAATTCAGTAGTCTTAATCCAAGCGCTACTCTTGATCCAGGCGCAACACCGCCATGAAAGCTGATTGCGGTACATCAACCGTCCCAATCGACTTCATGCGCTTCTTCCCTTTAGCCTGCTTCTGCAACAACTTTTTCTTTCGAGAAATATCACCGCCGTAGCACTTGGCAAGCACATCTTTTCTCAAAGCGGGGATATGTTCGCTAGCGACAATCTTACTGCCAATCGCGGCTTGAATCGGAATCTTGAACTGATGCCTAGGAATCAGTTCCTTCAACTTTTCTGTCAAACCACGTCCTACGTTGTAAGCCTTATCCCGATGCACAATCATCGCTAAGGCATCAACGGGGTCGTTGTTGATTAAAATATCTAGCTTAACCAGGGGATTTTCCTGATAGCCAATCAAATGATATTCCATACTGGCATAGCCGCGAGTTCTGGACTTCATTTGGTCAAAAAAGTCCGTCACCACTTCCGCCAGGGGTAACTCATAAGTCAGCGTGGTTCGCCCCTGCGTTAAATACTTCATATCTTTGAAGACACCACGCCGGTTTTGACATAACTCCATCAAAGTCCCCACATAGACTTCTGGGGTAATCATGTCTACCTTGACATAAGGCTCCTCAATTTTTTCCCGCTCGTTCGGCGGCGGTAGGTGGCTGGGATTATCAATGTAAACTTCCTCTCCCTTATTGGTGATCACTCGATAGACCACCGAAGGAGCAGTGATAATCAAATCTAAATCGTATTCCCGCTCTAGACGCTCTTGGACGATCTCCATGTGCAGCAAGCCCAAGAAGCCGCAGCGGAAGCCAAACCCCATCGCGCTGGACGTTTCCGGTTCGTAGTTCAACGCTGCATCATTTAATTTCAGTTTTTCCAGGGCTTCCCGTAAGTCTGGGTATTGGTCAGCATCGGTGGGGAACAAGCCGCAAAAGACCATTGGCTTCGCTTCGGTGTAACCGGGCAATGCCTCGCTAGCAGGGGCATTCGCTAGGGTAATGGTGTCTCCTACGCGAGCATCTTCCACCGCTTTAATGGCCGCTCCTAGGTAGCCCACTTCTCCGGCGTGCAGTTCGTTTACCGGCTTCTGAGTCGGGGAAAGGATACCCAATTCGTCAATTTCATATTCTTTGCCGGTCGCCATCAGACGAACGCGATCGCCTTTTTTGACCGTACCATCCATCACCCGGAAGTATACAATTACACCCCGATAGCTGTCATAGTAACTATCAAAAATTAAAGCTCTCAGCGGTTGGGACACCGTATCTATCGGCGGCGGGACTAAGTGAACGATCGACTCCAGAATCTCGTCAATCCCAAGCCCTTCTTTCGCAGAAGCGAGAATTGCACCGCTACAATCCAGTCCGATAATTTCTTCAATTTCTCCTTTTACCCGATCTGGCTCAGCTCCAGGGAGATCGATTTTATTTAATACTGGAATAATTTCCAGATTATTCTCAAGGGCGAGATAAACATTGGCAAGCGTTTGCGCTTCCACCCCTTGAGAGGCATCCACTACCAAGAGTGCGCCTTCGCAAGCGGCGAGGGAACGCGACACCTCGTAGGAAAAATCTACGTGACCAGGTGTATCAATTAGATTTAGAACGTACTGTTGACCATCCTTGGCGGTATAGTTCATTCGGGCAGCTTGCAGCTTAATCGTAATGCCGCGCTCCCGTTCTAAATCCATATTGTCCAGGAACTGTTCCTTCATCTGCCGATCTTGCACCGTGCCCGTAAACTGCAAGAGGCGATCCGCCAGAGTGGATTTTCCGTGGTCAATGTGGGCAATGATCGAGAAATTACGAATGCGAGAAACAGGTACGTCAGTCATAGCCAAACAAAAAGGCACGAACGGCAATTGAAAAGTTCAGCGGACTTCAAATATTGTAATGTTTCCGATGCCCAGGCAGTTAGGACAGCCGCAGATATGTCCCTTCTGTCAACGTGAAACAATTCTTTAACTTTGAGTAGGACAGTTACCGCCTTCGATGACTATACAGTAGAAAATCTGCGCGGTTTACCTAAATCAGAGACAGCGATAAAAATAGATGCAGGACTGAGGACTGAGGGTTGAGTAGGGAGGACTGAGGACTGAGAGTTGAGGAAGGAGGACTGAGGGTTGAGGAAGGAGGACTGAGTAACTGTCAAACAGTCAGTAAAGCGAAGCGATAACCATTTAATTTGGCACGGGAGGGTGATGAGAACACAGCAAAAGGTATTGTGAATCTAAAGACTTAAAAAGAAATCTTGTGTATTCAAGTAGATTAGGGCACATTGGAATTAAATCCATGCAAAAACTGCTCTGATGAAAAACCTTTAAAAAAAGGGTAATTTTCTGAGGAGAGAACGACTTTTCTACCGAAAAGTGGCAACGCTTCAGGAGCAGCCGCCCTCACCACAAAATAGAGCGCTATTGCCTACTAGCAGTTAGCGCCCAGAGAATGTCAGAATGCATATTAGGGATCGGAATTGCAAAATTTTGTTGCCCATTAGGATTAGGAGCTGCCCTCTACTCACTGCGTTGCTTGCATCAGCAGTTAGCATGGAAAGACGGCGCATCCTCTTCCGCGTTGGATTTGCTTGGAAATGTCATCACTGTACTGATATGAACGATCGGGCCAGATATTCTCAGGGTTCAGCCGAAAAGGTGGAAATTTCTATCCACCTTGATTCTGAACTGTTAGCACAAATTAAGCACCTGACCAACGATCCGAGTAAGGTCATTGAGACGGCAATTCGGCAGTGGCTTAGAGGTGAACGAGATCGAGATGATGAACTGACTCGGAACCTAGAGAGGAATCCGCCCGTGCCTCCAAGAGGGGAATGGAACGATTAATGCAAAATAAAGAACACTCTAGATGTAGACTTTAGCCGCAGGGCAAGTCTTTTGAGGTTGTATCTATCACAGAAAACGGCTGGTAATCATTAGCTTCTTCTCCTTTTGCAGTTTACAGGTATACTCTGATGGCGGCTCCTGTTAATGTCTCACTGCCAACTTTCGAGTCAACTGTGTCAAGTCCAGATCAGTACCAAAAACTGCTGAGTCAGATTGCTAGGAATATCCGTCGCACGCTCGATCTAGATACCATTTGGCAGCAAACGGTTAGAGGGCTAGGAGAAGCGCTTAACGTTAGTCGCTGCATCATCTGCAACTACGAAAGTTCTAAGCCCAAAGTGCAGGTGGTGGCGGAGTATTGCCAGGAGACGTTTCGGTCGATGCTGGGACAACAGTTACAGCTTGCCGAGCAACCCTACCTAAGGCAAGCACTGGAGACACAAGGCGAGCCAGTTGTGGTAGAACAGGCTGGGGTGAATGCGTTTGGGCAACAATCGGTATTAGTCGTTTCTACCTGCTATCAAAACCAGCCAAATGGCGTCATCGCTTTGCAACAGTGCGATCGCACTCGGCGATGGAACGATGCCGAAGTTGAGTTAGTTAGAGAACTGGCAGATCAGGTGGGAACCGCGATCGCTCACGCCACCCTGTATAAAGAATTAGAAGAAGCCCGCGAACAAGCAGAAGAAGCTTCTCGCCTCAAATCAGAGTTTCTGGCAAATACTTCCCACGAACTTCGGACACCGCTAAACGGCATGATTGGCTCCCTGAAGCTGATCCTAGATGGGACGGTAGACGAGCCAGAAGAGCAACTGGATTTTATCCAAGATGCTTACCGTTCAGCTTTACATCTCCTCAACCTGATCAATGACATTCTCGATGTCGCCAAAATTGAAGCAGGCAAAATGGAGCTGGAACTGGGACAGGTGAAGCTGGAAGAACTATTCGGGGATGTTGAGGAATTTACCCAGAATCAGGCGCAGCAGAAAAACCTGAGCTTATGCATTCAAATGCCATCTACCTACGATGAAATTATCCTGTATGGCAACTACCAGCGGCTGCTCCAGGTGATGTTAAACCTGATAGGGAATGCAATCAAATTTACCCATGAAGGCGGCGTCACGGTCAGTGCCGAGGTCAGTAAAAAGAAACTTAAGTTTGGAGGACAGGAATGTCCAGGCGTCGTGAAAGTCCAAGTCGCCGATACGGGGATTGGTGTCTCCCTTGACAAGCAAGACAAACTATTTCAATCATTTAGCCAGGTGGATGGCTCTCGCACTAGACAGTACGGTGGTACCGGATTGGGATTGGCAATATCTCAAAGGCTGGTAGAAGCAATGGGTGGGGTCGTAAACTTCTACAGTATGGGCGAAGGTCTGGGTTCAACAGTTACGTTCACCGTGCCTCTGTATCAAGAGCCGGTAATGATTTCAACACAACAGACAGGTTCGATGGATTGTTAATGTAGGTGCCACTTTCGGGGATTGATAAAATTGGGTTGAGTTGGCTCTACCAGTTGAAAGCACAAACAAGCTGCTTGCTGGTAGTTTCAGGCTCTACGATGAAATTTCGAGAAAGCAAGCACGCCAACATCGCCTGCGAGGTCAACAGGATTCTATGACTGAGCCAATTTCCGAACCGTACCAAAACTTTGAACCAAATTGCTAACAGGAGCGATCGCACACTCGATCTAAAAGCGATTTTCCAGCAAACGGTTGAAAGTTTGGGAAAAGCATTGGACATAAGCCGGTGCCTTAGTTTCAATTGTTCGGTAAAATGAATGGCTCTCACACAACTCCCGGTGCGGGTACGGGACTCGGACTCACAATCTCTCAAAAGCTGCTCGAAGCAATGGCTGGCAATATTCATGTTCATCGTACGGGGAAGGACTCAGCTCAACAGTCATGGTCACTGTACCCCTGTATCAAGCTCCAGTAATGATGACTACGCCACAGACGGGTTCAATAGGGCTATTAATCTAGGTGCGTACAGCGACGCTATCGGATTTTTCTGCTAACCCCAGTTTTCAGCGAATTGTGTCGCCAAAGCGTGTCACTACTCTGCAAACATTTTTACACTAGGAAAGAAGTTGATTAAAGTAAGAGTCTATGACTGAGCAAGCAAATGCTCGTGACTTGTTTCGGGCTGCCTACGAAAACCGCTACACCTGGGATACTAATTTCCCAGGATATAGTGCTGATGTAGAACTCAAGCAAGGTGATGAAGTCTACAAAGGCAAAATTCGCATCAACAGCGACATGACTGTTGAAGTTACCGGCATCGAAGACGAAACGGTGCAAGAGAGCATCTATACTCAGCTCAGGGATATTGTCACCCACCGCAAGCGGGGGTCTTTTGACAAAGCTCACGGCAAGAACGAATTTAACCTGGGGGAAACGGACGCCAGCGGCGCTACGGAAATTCTGGTTAAAGGCGATGCGATGGGATCTAACTACAAAATCCGAGGCACTGAAATTTGCCAGGTGAGTCGGGTAATGGGTCGAATGGCATTTGTCATCGATACCGCTGAAAGTTTAGACACCGGAGAAGGCTACGCCGCCAGTCGCTACGATGTTGTCTTCCGGAATCCTCAGACAGGTGAATTGCTCAGAGAAATGCAATTTGAGGATACCTTCGAGAAAGTCGGCGATTACTACGTGATGACCAAGCAGGTAATTCACGCGAATGAGCAAGGTCAAAAAACGACCACCGAGTTCAACTACGCGAACGTCAAGTTACTGGAACCAGCAGCGGTATAGGCGGTCCGCGTTACGATACCCTCTCGGCTGTCCCCAGTGTTCTCCATTTTCGCGATGAGTTTTTATCTCTGCGTGAACTAGGATCAACATAGCTGCAATAGAAAGAAAGATTCGATAAGGTAAACTAACCATGTCACAAACACTGGCACTGACTTCAGAAAACGTCGAACAAGTTTTGGATGAACTGCGCCCTTACTTAATGTCCGATGGTGGTAACGTTGAGCTGGTAGACATCGACGGTCCAGTCGTGAAGCTACGCCTCCAAGGAGCCTGCGGATCTTGCCCTAGTTCAGCAATGACGCTGAGAATGGGAATTGAGCGCCGCTTGCGTGAATTTATCCCCGAAATTGCCGAAGTTGAGCAAGTCCTTTAAAGGCAAAAGGTAAAAGGCAAAAGGCAAAAGATTTTTTCTGATTTCTTTTGCCTTTTTAGTTTAATTGAACCAGTCTTTTCAAAGCCAAAGGCAAAAGAAATAAAACAGATATTTCTTTTGCCTTTTTAGTTTCTCCTATTTACTTTTCCTATGCCCCATCCTCTCTATATCTCTTTCATCTGGCATCAACATCAACCTCTGTACAAAAGCCGCGCAGTCAACCAGTATCGTTTGCCGTGGGTGCGGCTGCATGGGACGAAAGATTACCTAGATTTAGTGCTGCTGCTGGCTCGTTATCCGAAGCTGCATCAAACGGTTAATCTCGTGCCATCTTTGATTTTGCAGTTAGAGGATTATGTTGCTGGCACGGCGATGGACCCGTACTTAGCAGCAGCTTTGACGCCAGAACAGCAACTGAGTGATGAACAAAAAAGATTTATTATTGAGCATTTTTTTGATGCCAATCACCATACTTTAATTGACCCTCATCCTCGCTACGGAGAACTGTACGGGCAACGTCAAGAAAAGGGGGAAGAATGGTGTTGGACAAATTGGAATCCGCAAGATTACAGCGATTTGCTCGCTTGGCATAATCTGGCGTGGATCGATCCTTTGTTTTGGGACGATCCAGAGATTGAGGGCTGGTTGAAGCAGGGAAGAAACTTTACTTTAAGCGATCGCCAGCGAATTTTCTCTAAACAACGAGAAATCTTGAGTCGCATCATTCCGCAGCACCGGCAGATGCAAGAAGCGGGGCAACTGGAAGTATCGACAACGCCCTACACACACCCAATTTTGCCCTTACTGAACGATACCAACTCCGGTCGGGTGGCGGTGCCCAACATGACCTTGCCGAAGCAGCGCTTCCAGTGGGCTGAAGATATCCCCAGACATCTCCAAAAAGCTTGGGATATGTATAAAGATCGGTTTGGGCAAGAACCGCGTGGTTTGTGGCCTTCAGAACAATCGGTCAGCCCCGAAATTTTGCCTTATATCGCCAAGCAAGGATATAAGTGGATCTGCTCCGATGAAGCCGTCTTAGGTTGGTCTAAGAAGCAATTTTTCCATCGAGACGGCGCGGGGAATGTCTACGAACCCGAATTACTGTATCAACCTTATCGGCTGCAAACCGAGTTCGGCGACTTAGCGATCGTGTTTCGGGATCACCGATTATCAGATTTAATTGGCTTTACTTATGGAGCGATGGAACCGCGCCGCGCCGCCGCCGACTTAGTCGGGCATTTGGAAGCGATCGCTCGCACCCTGAAACACCGCCAGAAAGGAGGCGGTACAGCCCTAGAACAACCGTGGCTGGTCAACATTGCCCTTGATGGCGAAAACTGTTGGGAACACTACCATCTGGATGGTAAGCCCTTCTTAGAAGCTCTTTATCAAACGCTGAGCGACCACTCAGAGCTGAAATTGGTCACGGTTTCGGAATTTCTAGACCAGTTCCCTCCCAAGGCAACCATCCCCGCCGAGCAGCTGCACAGCGGCTCTTGGGTCGATGGCAGCTTTACAACTTGGATTGGCGATCCCGCCAAAAATCGCGCCTGGGATCTCTTAGAAGATGCGCGGAAAGTCTTGGCTAGCCATCCAGAAGCAACCGAGGAAAACAATCCAGAAGTTTGGGAAGCTTTGTACGCCGCAGAAGGTTCCGATTGGTTCTGGTGGTTTGGCGAAGGTCATTCCTCAAACCAAGATGCCATGTTCGACCAGCTGTTCCGGGAACACCTGTGTGCGATTTACCAAGCTTTAAATGAGCCGATCCCGTCGAACTTGCGCCAACCCGTAGAAGCTCACGAAGCGCGGGGAGACCATCGACCCCAAGGCTTTATTCATCCCACCATCGATGGACTGGGTGACGAACAGGATTGGGATCGCGCTGGTCGGATTGATGTGGGCGGATCGCGGGGTACGATGCACAAGAGCAGTGCCATTCAGCGTCTTTGGTACGGCGTGGATCACCTTAACTTCTATCTACGGCTGGACTTCCAGACCGGCATTCAACCGGGTAAAGGCTGTCCGCCAGAGTTGCATTTGCTGTGGTTCTATCCCAACCAAACGATGCACAATAGCCCCATTCCGCTGGAAAATTTACCTGACGAAGCGCCACTGAACTATCTGTTCCACCACCATTTAGGGATTAACTTACTGACTCACACGATTGAGTTTGAGGAGGCTGGGGAACATCTCAAGTGGCATCCTCGGTTTAGCCGCGCTCAAGTGGGTTTAAATAAGTGTTTGGAAGTGGCAGTTCCTTGGGCAGATTTGCAAATTGGGCCAGATTTTCCGCTGCGGATGGTAGCTATCTTAGCGGATGGCGAACGGTTTAGTAGCTATGTGCCTGAAAATGCCTTGATTCCGATTGATGTTCCTTAAGAATTCAATCGCAAAAATCAGGGATTTTACAAAAATCCCTGATTTTTCTAACTTTGATACCGCATCACTGTCCAAACATTTCCACTAATTAAAGTATCCAGTTGGAAAATTTGAAAACTTGATTTGAGAGGCTGCGAGATTTCTTGCCAAGGAACAATCGTAAAGCCAAGTTGCGAATAAAATCGTACTAATTTAGGCTTACAGACTAAATAGAGGGGGTGGGTCGCTTCTTGAACAAGACGCTTCACTAGATAGGAACCCAGGTGCTGGCTGCGCCAAACAGGTTTCACAAATAAGTAATACAGCATAGAGTGCGTACTATAGCCGTTTATTTCACCGCAAGCTACTAAGCTTCCATTACATTCAATGACCCAGAACCGCGACCAATTGACAAAAGCATAGGTGAAAATTGAGAAGAAAAATAGAATAAAGGAAGCGGCTAAACAAAGAGTAACAATAAAAAGAAGTGCAAGGATAAGAAATAAAATAATTCCGAGCAAGAAATTAGAAGCAAGAATTTTGATAATTTGTATGATTGCTAGCATGAAAAAAGTCAAGGCAATCAAAATTAGGAAATTGAAAGATAAAACTCTCAGATCAAATTTTAAAGCCTCAGATTTTGTAAATTCTAATAATAATTGCTGAATTAACCATTTTTCTTCCGCACGGGCTGGTCGGAGAACACACCCTGGTGGCAATGAAGGAGGTAGGTCAGCCATTAGTCCATTTTGTTGCAGCAGTGAACATCAAAGTCTGCGGCGATGAGGGCAATATTAGCAGTATGGGAGCCGTTGTCGTGTTTAAATAAACTGGAAATTTAGGAGCGATCGCTAACTATCCCTACTCATCTATCAGGGTTGGGTGTTACCGTCACCCGACGATCGACTTCATCAATCGTTATCGATGCCAAGCCAAACTGCTCAATCACCCACGCATTGGTCGTTAGGTGGGTGCTAATCTCCGCCACTCGGTATTGACTCGTCGAGTCAGCTAAAGCCGCTGGCAATAGCAACTGATCCCCCAGGTGTACATCGACGGGTGCGCCAGTGTTATGAAAATCCAGCAACTCCTGACAAGCCATATCGGCAACTTTATCGGCTGGCAGTCCCAGACGTCCCAAAGCACCAAAGAAAGCCTTGCTATTCTCGTACTCAGCGGTGAGGAAAATCCCCGCCCCCGGTGCGATACCCCTTTCCCGTAAGGGTTGGACAGTGGCTTTGAGATCTGCCTGATGCAACACATTCTCGGCGCGGCTAGCCATCCGTTGGGGAATGTGGGAAGGAAGTTGTGTCACCACAGCAATCCCCCGCACCTGCTGAAATTCTCCAGGTTCCAGAAGGCTAATCCCTCGCAATGGTTGGATTTCCCTGTTCTTACCCCTAACGCCCCTACCGCTAACGCGAAGTTCCACTTCTCCTTGGCCTTGGGGATACCACCCCCAACTGCGTATCCTCACCTCAGCTTCCACTCCCATCTGACGTAACAGAGGCAAGTAGACTTGCTCGATGTAGGTATAAGCGGGACTATAGGCGACATGGGTGCCGCCGCGCAGCGTCACCTGCGATTCTCCCTGCGCGATCGCTAAGGGCAGCAAAATTGTCTGCAAAACCAAAGTAACCGCACCCGCCGAACCGCCTTCTTGTGCTTCGGTAACATCAAACGTGTATTTTCCCGGTTGGATTGAATCACCCGGAATAAACTCTAAAGCCGTTGAACCCAACGTATCCCCTTGCACTTTCGCTCCACAGATGGCAGCAGCGGCACGCACAGCCGTTAAGTGTTGGGCAGCGAGTCCGGGCTTTTTGCGTCCCGCCCGAACCTGCCCAATCCGGATCGGATGGCCTGCGATCGCCGCCAGGCTGAGGGAAGTCCGTAAAACTTGTCCGCCGCCTTCTCCGTAGGAACCGTCGATGTAAATCATGAGTAAAAGGATGCTTCAAACGTATTATGAAGGAAGTGACCAGATTTTAACGGCGCGGCATGGGAACAGTTTGGGAATTAGATTTTTATTCGCGTCCAATTTTGGACGAACAACAGAAAAAGATTTGGGAATTATTGGTGTGCGAAAGTCCGTTGGATATCCGCACCAAACCTGAGTCCCTGTTTCGTTACGCCGAGTTTTGCCCCAATAGCACGGTAAATTCGATCTGGCTGCGAACGACGTTGGAAGAAGCGATCGCTAGGGCAGCTGAACCTCCTCAAAAAATCCGCTTCTTCCGCCGCCCGATGACCAAAATGATTGTGAAAGCCTGCGATGAGTTGGGCATTTCCGCTCAGCTGAGCCGTCGAACTTTTACACTGTATCGGTGGCTGCAAGAGCGGATGCAGGACGTTTATCCCCAGCAACCAGGCTACCAAGGAGTTGCCCCGAATCCCTCTGTCCAATACCAACCCCAGCCGCCCCAACCTTTACCGGATGCGCTGGTTGGGCAAAAGTGGGCATTTGTAACCTTGTCAGCGGAAGCCTTTGAGGAAATGCACGAGTGGGACATCGGCTTTCGAGAAGCTTTTCCACTTATTGGATTAGGAGATTTCGCGCCTTTGCCACCGGAGACGCAGATTCCAGGGGTGGTGATTTTCTCTCCCAGAGCAGTACCGATGGCTGGCTGGATGTCGGGAATTGAACCGGCGTTCCTGAAATTTAATCGGAACACACCGCCTAGATTGCTTTTAGAGACGGGTGAGAGTAATAGCTGGATTTTGGCAAGTATCAAAGATTCAAAAACTTTGACGGAAGCCGAAAACTTTGAGGACGCCAAGCGAAAAGCTGGGATGTTGCATTTTTTAGCGATTCAGTCCGATCCGCAATCAGAATCCTTTGCGGGTTTTTGGCTAATGCAAGAATTGCCTCTGAGTTAAATTGATTCCAAAGTAAATCTTTCGGTTTCGCAACCAGACTGGGAGAATAGAAGACAAAGACATAAAAAAAGGCTCTCAGACAAGCATAAAAGTCGGAGTAAAAGCGCGGATGTTGAGACTGAGCGACAGAATTTCGCACTTTCTACTTTGACTTTATGAGGGCGTCTTGGCGGTTCCATCAATAAATTCCACGGTCAGAATATGGGTTTTAACGATTTACCACAAGAGACGCTAGCAGAGCAGTTATTGGAGTTAGCCACTCGTTCTGGAGCCGAGGCAGCGGAGGTTTATCAAGCGCGATCGCTTTCTCGTCCAGTTTTTTTTGAAGCCAACCGGCTCAAACAACTGGAAAGTGCCCAATCAGAAGGGACGGCGTTGCGGCTGTGGCGAGAAGGGCGTCCGGGTTTAGCCGTTGCTTATGGCCCTGTGGAACCGCAAGCACTGGTAGATCGAGCGATCGCTTTGTCGGCACTCAACGGAGTGGAAACCGTGGAATTGACTGAGGGGCGGGCATCTAAGTATCCCGACTTGGGCGAGTTTATGCCCGTCGAGGAGCTGATATTAATGGGCAAAGAAGCGATCGCCCTCGTCCGAGATGCCTACCCAGAAGTCCTCTGCACCGCTCAATGGGAATGCGAAGCAGAAACGACGCGCCTTGTCAACACCAAAGGATTGGATTGTCGCTATACCGATACGACCCTCAGCTGTTATCTGGCAGCCGAATGGGTGCGGGGGGATGATTTCTTGAGCGTTGGCGATGGACAAACCCAGCGGAATAGCCTCGATCCGGTCGCCTTGGCAAACCAAATTTTGCAGCGGTTAGCGTGGGCGAAAGAAAACATTTCACCCCCCATCGGTCGCGTGCCCGTGTTATTTACCGCCAAAGCAGCGGATATGCTTTGGGGAACCCTCTCAGCTGCACTGAATGGGAAACGAACCCTTGAGGGGGCTTCGCCGTGGAGCGATCGCTTGGGCGAACCCGTGACTTCAAAAGCCCTTACCATTACCCAAAACCCAGAATCTGGGCCGTTTAGCTGTCCTTTTGATGATGAAGGCACGGTCACGCGGAATCTGGAATTTATCAAAGACGGCATTTTGCAGCTGTTTTATACCGACCGCACGACCGGACGCCAGCTGGGTAGCGGGACTACTGGAAACGGGTTTCGTCCCGGTTTAGGTAGTTACCCGACACCGGGGCTATTTAATTTGCTGATTCATCCGGGAACTGGGGATCTGCTGAGCTTAATGCAGCAGATGGGTGATGGGCTGGTAGTAGATCAGATGCTGGGAGGCGGTTCTGGGATTTCGGGGGACTTCTCGATTAACGTTGACCTGGGCTACCGGATCAAGAACGGTCAGGTGGTCGGCAGGGTAAAAGATACGATGGTGGCAGGTAACGTATACGCAGCCCTCAAGCAGCTAGTGGCATTGGGAGGCGACGCCGAGTGGAATGGTTCGGTCTATACCCCATCTCTGATTGTGGAAGGGCTGTCTGTCACCGGCAAAATGCTGAGTTAATCCGAATCGAAGACTGGCTAATTGCCCGTTAGCCGTTAGCCATTAGCCATGAAATGAGTTGAGGGCAAAATGTTGAATGACTTATGAATTATTTGAGAGTGTTAAGTTCTCAAGTTTTGTCTTTACACTCAAGACTCAAATTTCCCAAATCCAAGGTCAAAGCTTTCTTACAACCCAGACGGCGTTTAGCGATCGCTGAAGCTTGTCTAATTGGTTTAGTATCGGGACTCGCCGCAGTTCTGTTCAAAGTCGGCGTCGGGACCTTGGGTGCATGGCGAGTTCATGCTTCCCACTTTCTCCCTGCATGGTTCGCATTACCCGCCATTGGTTTATCCTTTGGACTCCTCTCCGGCTTCCTAGTCGAACGTCTGGCACCAGAAGCAGCGGGGAGCGGCATTCCTTTTGTTAAAGCTGCCCTTTCTCAATTCCCCATCGCCCTGAATTTACGAGTTGCCCTCGTGAAGTTAGCCAGCAGCATTATTGCTCTGGGTTCCGGACTCACCTTGGGGCGTCAAGGGCCAACCGTGCATATCGGTGCAGCCGTTGCTGCTCAATTCAGCCACTGGGTTCCTACCTCGCCCGACCATCGCCGCCAGATGATTGCCGCTGGTGCGGGTGCTGGGTTAGCGGCTGGTTTCAATGCACCGATTGCCGGTGTGCTGTTTATTGTCGAAGAACTCCTCCAAGATTTATCCGACCTCACCTTGGGCACAGCCATTCTCGCATCCTTTATCGGTGCGGTTGTGTCGCGGCTGCTGGGCGGTCGTAGCCTTGACCTCAACCTCGATATTAGCCAATCTCAGACTAGCTTTTTTGCCCAAGAGATTCCTTTTTACCTGTTGTTAGGAGCCTTGGCTGGGGTGCTGGGGGCAATGTTTGGGAAAGGAATTTTTACTTCCCTCGCCTTCTATCGCCGCCTCAAACTTTCTCTACCGCTGCGAATTGGGCTGGCTGGATTAATTTCTGGTATCGTGACCGCCCTTCTCCCCTCAACATTTCGAGACAACACCGGGCTGCGAGAGTCCCTGCTGGCAGGTGGAGTGAGCTGGGAAATGGCAGCGATCGCTTTTGTGGCTCAGTATATACTCACGCTCGTCGCCTGTGGTTCTGGTGCCCCTGGCGGGTTATTCGCGCCTTCCCTGATTCTGGGGTCTGGGCTTGGCTATCTGGTCGGGTTCGTGCAGGAGGTAACCTTGGCAGTGGGTTCACCGACTACCTACGCCCTGGCTGGTATGGGGGCATTTTTCAGTGCCGTCTCCAAAGCGCCCATCACCGCTATTGTCATCGTTTTTGAAATGACAATGGACTTCAATCTTGTTCTGCCGCTGATGATTGGGTCTGTTGTTGCTTACCTGGTGTCGGAAAAGATAGTCAGGGGGTCGCTCTACGATCGCCTGCTGAAGTGGAATGGGATTGAACTAGAGAAAAAGCCAACTACCGATGGACTCTTATCGATGCTGAAGGCGGCAGACGTGATGCAGCGCCGAGTCGAAACCTTAACCAGCAATATGACCCTTGATGAAGCCGTGCAAGCTTTCTCTCGCTCCCATCATCGCGGCTTTCCGGTTGTGTATAAGGAGAAACTGGTTGGGATTATTACCCAAACTGACCTTGCTGGAATTGCCCAACGGGGATTACCAGGGAACGCCCCTTTGAGCAAAATCATGACGCCGAAGCCGATGGCGGTAAACCCTACCGACTCCTTGGGTGATGTTCTCTATTTACTCAATCGCTATCAACTCAGTCGGTTGCCAGTGACGGAAGGGCGCAAGCTGATTGGGATTATTACCCGTGCTGATATTATTCGGGCGCAAGCAGATAAGCTGAACGGTCAATCGGTGAATATTGGCCCGCGTCCGGAGCCTTCTTACTGTGTTTATCAAACTCGTTCTCCAGCAGTGGGAAGCGGACGAATGCTCGTTACCATCGCCAACCCGCAAACCGCACCCGCATTGTTGCAAATGGCAGCGGCAATTGCCCGCGATCGCAACTACGAAATCGAATGTCTTCAGGTTATCTCGGTTCCCCGCAACAGTGCCCCTGCTCAAACGCCCGTTAGCACTACGAAAAGTCGTCGGTTGCTCCGTCATGCCGAAAAACTGGGGCAAGATTGGCAAATTCCCGTCCACACTCAGATCCGCGTGTCTCATGATGTTGCTCCAGCGATTCTGGAAACCATTAACGAGCGTCACATTAATTTGCTGCTGATGGGCTGGAAAGGCACCAGCATCACGCCCGGTCGAGTTTTTGGCGATGTGGTAGACACGATCATCCGGCAGGCTCCCTGCGAGGTGGTGCTGGTGAAAATGGGCGAAGAGACTCCAGGTGTAGAAGAGCCGAGAAGCAGAGGCATCAGGGCGCATATCGCTGCTAATTCTCCCCGGCCCGCCCGCATCCTGGCACCTCGGCATCGCATCGGGGCACACTCACCCACCGTGTCCCTCTGCTTCAATCGCTGGCTGGTTCCGATTGCGGGTGGTCCCAACGCCCAGCAAGCTTTGCAACTCCTACCCGCTTTGATGTGTCTGAGTAAGACACCCGCAATTGAGCTAGCCCAAGTTTTCCATCCTTCCACCCTCTTGCCGGACACCGCCATGTTAGAAAAATCAGCCTTGTTCCTCAGCCGCCAACTGAGTGCAAGCGTGACGGCGATTCCCCTTCGTTCCAGTTCTGTCTCGGATGCCGTGATCGATCTAGCGCAAGCTGACGCCTGCGATGTGGTGATATTGGGTGCTAGTCGGGAAGGGCTATTGCAGCAGGTGATGAAGGGAAATATCCCCGAAGCGATCGCGCGTGGCGTGAAAAGCACCGTGATTTTGGTAAGAAGCGCCCAGTAAAAAATTAAACAGAAGAATTATTCATTTCTGGTTAATTTCTGATTTTGACTTGCCCCTCACGGATTTGCACCACAGGTCGATTCGCCATCCGCAATAAGCGTTCGTCGTGCGTTGTTACCATCACGGTGGCACCGAAGGCATTGAGTTTCTGGAGAATTCTCAGCACCGATGCCGAGTTATCAGCATCGAGGTTTCCGGTCGGTTCATCTGCCAGTAACAGCGGCGGCGTTCCGACAATTGCGCGAGCAAGACTGACGCGCTGTTGCTCTCCACCAGAGAGTTCTTCAGGAAAACAATCCGCTTTATGCTGCAACCCGACTAATTTCAGCGTTGGAGGAAGGCGGCGCTCAATTTCCTTGCGCGTGAAGCCTTGCGCCCACAGTACAAAAGCAATATTTTCCGTGACTGTCCGGCGGGGGATGAGTTTGTAGTCTTGAAAAACAACGCCGATGCGCCGCCGCAGCAAAGACAGGCGATGACCCCGCAACTGCGCCACGTTGCAGTTATCGACCATGACCTCGCCATCCGTGGGGCGTTCTTCCCCATACAACAGCTTTAAGAGTGTTGATTTACCAGAACCAGAAGGCCCGGTAACAAACAAGAAATCCCCTCGCTTAACTTCCAAATTCACATCCAATAACCCACGGCTGCCATTGGAATAAATTTTTGTCACTTCCCGCAATTTCACCATGACTGCTGAGGAGGTTGAGTAATTGGCGTCCCGTGCGTCACTCCGGCGATCTTTGCCAATGCTGGGATGAGCAGAAGCTGTGGTCATATAAAAGTTATCAGTGCGTAATGCTAAGGGCTAATAGCTAATCGCTCATCGTTCATGGCAACTTCAATGAACAATTAACAATTCAAAACTCATAACTTTTTACCACAGCTCGCAAGGCAAATTGCGGTAAAGCCATCATTCTTCGCCAGCGCCAGGGTTCTTGATACAAGCGATAAAGCCATTCCAGATGATTATCCCGCAACCAAGCGGGTGCCCTGGATTTAATTCCAGCCCAAATATCAAAGCTACCGCCGACACCAATCCAAATCGATTCGGGACACAGGTGTCGGTTTTGGGCAATCCATAATTCCTGACGGGGAACGCCTAAACCCACGAATATCAGACGGGGTTGGAGAGTTTGCAGGGTTGTCTTAAATTCTGGTTCTGCTTCGGGTAAGAGGTAGCCGTGTTGACTCCCAGCGATCGCAATTCCCGGCACTCGTTCCTCCCAAACCGCAGCTGCTGCTTGCGCGACTCCCGGTGCCCCACCATAGAAAAAAATCGGGCAAAGCTTCCCCATTTGCCCAGCTTCCTGTAAAAGTGACTCTGCCAACTCAATTCCCGGACAGCGTCTCAGGCGTCTACCCTTTAGCCGCAAATAAAGGACAACCCCAGCTCCATCCGGAATCACCAGTTCAGCCTGCTGGATGATCCCCGCAAGGGTGGGGTTGTCTTCTGCCTGAATCGCCATTTCCGCATTTAGCGTAACGACATGACCGCCTACCTTCTCATGTAGGCGCGAGATTAGCCACTTAGAATAGTCTTCTAACAGATGAACGGGCACTCCCAGGACGGGAAAATGTTCGGGTTTCTCCAATAGCATCGAATTTTGGTAAGGCTTTACACCAGCCATAGCAGCTCTGTCGTTTCAAGACTATGAACGCTAACTTATTCGCTGTATTGTAGAGTATTCCAGAACTTTGGTACAGAATCGGGAAACACAATTTTTTTATATTTGCAGATCGTATTTTCTCTTCAGATAGCTCTCTTAAGAGAGCCATCTGCGTATAATTCCAGCGGCACCAGTTCAGTTTTTCCGTTTACATTAACCTTTGAGTAGACGATTCTCACAAAGGGAGCTTTATTTTGGTTGTAGCGATAAGACATATTAAACCTCCGCGTGAACCTTGATTTTTAGAATTTTTTAGTTGATTTTATTCCAATGTCTTCTCTTTAGACTTACTTTTTTGCTACACTAAGTCGCTTGAAAGCTCCAGAAGAGAATAGTAAGCTTTCTAATGATTATTTTGTAAAAACTTGGACTGTGTAGAACTATATTTGTATCGTCTAAAGCCATCTAAATTAAGGGTAAATCTACAGAAATTTTCTGTCATTAACCCTTGGGCTTAAGTCTGTAGATACACATAAACTGAATTACTTTAAGTGAATACTTCTTGAGATAGAGATCGGTGAAAAGGGAAGTAATCTCTGTTCTCCCATGCTCATGTCAATAACTTCTGCCCAGTCGTCGCGTACCAAGCGTTGAGAAAGCCGCCGAATCATCGTAGCATCGGCGACGCCATCAATCTCTAGCACATCCAAATGCTCAGGATATAACCAACTCCAAAAAACGATTCCCAGGCTTTACTTTAACGATGCTAGCCAGTAAAAGAACCAGATTCCGATCAGATTGGCAGCGAGATCGGACAAGGTGGAGGAACGAAGCGGTGAGAGGGCTTGCAGACTCTCATCAAATAAGGCAAAGATACTAATCAGAATTGGTGATAGTGGTAGGCTTATGGAACGAGACCAAATATTAATCACCCGGTTCCCTAAAGCTTTCTGACCTAAGTAACTGGCAAACCCTAATAAAATGAAATGTCCAATTGTGTCATAAAAAGGAATGGCAGAAATTTTGACTGGCACAATTCCTAAATAAGCAGAAACAAAAATTGTCAGTAAAATTACGAAATAAAGAATAAAACCTAGAACCCAACGCTGATTTGATTTCATACCCATTGCTCCCTGAGGCGCGTGTCACCCCTCAGCGTAAGTTTAGAAAATCTGTTTGCTTTCAATTAAAATAATTTCAATAAATTTAACTGGTTATATTTAATAACAAATTACACAACTATACTGCTTTGTTTATGGAATTAAAGGAGATTCTTCTTCAAATACGTCCATTAAAACAGATTTTTTAGGGTGGTAGGCGGTCAAGTAGAGACGCGCTTAACCGCGTCTCTACAACCCATCCATTTTGGCTGACAAATTTGGCTGACAAGTTAGTGCATTAAACAGCGTTAAGCGTGGCGGTTGACTTCTTGTTGGAGCCACGGATCGACCGGCTGTCCATCTTTGCGGCGCAACTCAATCTGAATAGCGATCGCTTCTTTGGCTCCTGGCGGCGCGGGTTGCTGATGGAAGAGAATATCATATTCGGCTGGATCGTGATTGCGCTCTCGCAGCCAATCCTGCACCTTCACTGAGGCGAAGATAGATTGCCCGTCTTGAAACATCCGGGTAATCTGCATCTGTAGCGTGTAAGGATTTAAGCGACCCATAAAGTTTTGCCTTTCTAAACAGCGATATTTATAAACTTCTAGCTCACACTAGCAGTTTTTCTGTTTTTCTGCCGATGAGTAGATAAGTCATCATTTCTCCCTTTCCTTTCACCTGGATTGCACCCCGCTCTTTCCATTGATATTTGTCCTGTAAAAGCTGGTAAGTGGCGGCGGTAACTTGAATAGAACCTGTGACTCCGTGGGATTCCATGCGACTGGCGGTATTAACTGTATCTCCCCATAAATCATAGATAAACTTTTTCAAACCAATGACTCCAGCAACAACCGGGCCAGTGTTAATGCCAATTCGGATGTTGAACTCTTCGCCATTCACTGCATTGAATCGGTCAATTGCCTTTTGCATATCTAACGCCATTTCGGCAATAGCTTCTGCATGATCCGTGCGAAGGATAGGTAAACCGCCAACCACCATATAGGCGTCGCCAATGGTCTTGATCTTTTCCAAACCATGTTGTTCAGCGAGTTGGTCAAACGCAGAAAATATTTGGTTGAGCAAGTTGACTAGTTCTACTGGTGATGTATGAGCAGCCAGTTGAGTAAAACCAACGATATCTGCAAATAGAACCGTTACTTCGGCAAAGTTATCGGCAATGATAGTATCCTGTTCTTTTTTTAAGCGGTCGGCGATCGCCTGGGGCAAAATGTTGTGTAGCAGTCTCTCCGCCTTCTTTTGCTCTGCTTTTAGTTCTTGTAAAGATGACTCTAAAGCTTCTAACATCCAGTTAATGGTACGAGCCAAGATCGACAATTCATCTCTGCCAGCAATTAAGACGCGCATTGACAGATCGCCTTTAGTACCAATGCTCCGAACCTCCGTACTGAGATAAGCTAGCCGAGACAGAAGCAGTTTTTCTAACAGAAATAAAGTTGCCCCGGTAAACGCGATCCCCACGACCAAAGTAGATATACCCAGCGACACTACCAGATAAGTCAGAAGAAGTTGGCTTTGTTGATAAAATTCTTTGGGCATATCAACTCGCACCAGCATTACGGGTTTGCCGTCAATGTCCCGCAGTAGGGTATATCCCACCATCCCGCTATTGCTGAGCGATCGCACCAAAATCGAAGAAGAACTATCGGACATTTTTGACAAAGCCGGAAGCACCGATTTGAAGTCGTCAGGTAGTTGCGGATCGTTTGCCAAGTACGCAGTGATAGGTAAATGGGTCAACTCGCTCAAAGCCTTGACTTTTTCAGTATTCAGGTAACGCCCTAAGATCAGCGTTCCCCGGCTAGGCCCTTCACCCTGGCTATTGAGAATTGGCCCTGCGGTGATCGCCATTGGCCCTTGGGGCAACAGAACGATGCCAACATAGTGGTCAAGTCGTTCAGAGTTCTTTAGCAGGCTTGTGTTAGCCGCTAAGTATGCCTGGATTTCCTTCGGAGTGGGGATTGCTTTGCGCTGCTTCAGGTTGAAGCTTTGACTAAAAACCAGCTGACCAGAGGAATTGATAAATAGGATTAAGTCGGATCTGAGCGATCGCAAGGAAATATCATTCAGATTGCGATCGATATAGCGGCGGTTGCCATCCTTGATGAAGTTATAGGTATCATCCCACATCGCCCATTGGTCGTTTAGAACGCTGAACTCACTCAGGTAGTTAGAGAAGGCATCCTGAACTCGTTGAACGTTCCGGTAAGCCTCCCGTTCGTACAATTTGGCGAAGCCTCTCAGCAGGATGGTTGACGAGGTGACATACAAAACCCCTATCAAACTTACGACGGTAACGCCAATCGTCAGCAGTGTTTTTTCGCGTAGTTTCATGCCCCTGAATGAGCGGTCAGCGATGCAGGTACTGACACGCTACACCTAAAGTACCCAAAATCTGAGCAAGTATTTAAGTATTAAAGATTAAGAGTGCGTTTAAGACTCGCCCAAGGCTGATTGCAACTGGGTGCGTGCTGTTTAGAGGGCTTTGTTTAGCTTGCTGCGATCGCGATCGCCATCTAGTAATAGATTGGGTCGTCCGCTGTCGAAGGCTACATATATACAAAGTTAAGATTTAAAAATCTCCTGCAAGCACGAATAGATTTTGGAGTCCAACCGATATTTCTCAATCATCTAACTTTGCCAATAATTCTGATACTGAACCAAATCTTACAATTCCCTGCTTGTATGCATCCCGTACTTCTGCAATTTCTTCTACTAATTGATGGCAACTTTAAATTAGGCGTTTATGAATAATATTTAGAAGTATTTCTTGGTCTTCTAAAGATAAAGATTCAACTGCTTCAATTGCTTGTTGAAATGCAGATGGCTGTGTTGCTTCAGTCATAAATTAAAAACTATTCGTAATAATTTCAAAAATAAAATAATGGAAAGCGATCGCATCCCTTTCAATTAAAGACGCGATCGCTTCCTTCTATTCGCCCAAACCCGACTTTAACTGAGTTCTAGCGCTTTCTAAGGCTTCTTTCAGCTTGCTGGGATCGCGTCCGCCAGCTTGCGCCAGGTTGGGGCGTCCGCCGCCGCCGCCGCCGCAGATTTTAGCGATCGCGCCGATGAATTTTCCAGCTTGCAATCCTTTTTTATTGACTTCAGGGCTAAAATGTGCCACTAAGCTAACTTTATCTGCTTCGGGAATTGATGCCAAGAATACGGCACCATTACCCAGTTTTTGCAGTAATCTTTCAGCAGCATTTTTGAGGGATTCGGCGTCAACATCGCCCAATTCGGCAACTAAAATTTTGAAATCGCCCACTGTTTCAGCAGTGCTGAGTAACTGGTCAGATTTCGCGAAGGCGAGTTCTGCCTTTAATGTTTCTAGCTGCTTTTGAGATGCCTTTAATTCGTTCTGGATGTTAGTAATTCTGTCGGGGAGTTCTTCGGGTTTGATTTTAAAGCGATCGCTCAAATCCTTAACCACTTTCTCCCGTACATTCAAGTATTCCAGAACCGCTGGCCCTGCTACTGCTTCGATTCGGCGCACTCCAGAGGCGACACCGGCTTCCGAGACGATCTTAAATAGCCCAATTTCAGCAGTGTTGTGAACGTGAGTACCGCCGCACAATTCCATCGAAACGCCGGGGACATCCAATACCCGTACTTCATCGCCGTATTTTTCGCCAAACATAGCGATCGCGCCTTTCGCTTTGGCTTCCGCGATTGGCAGGATTTCGGTTTCGGCGGGATGCGCTTCCGCGATCCAAGTATTGATTTGCTCTTCGATTTGTTGTACTTGTTCGGATGTCACGGGACAAGGACAGTTGAAATCAAATCGCAGCCGATCGAAGGCGACCAAAGAACCCGCCTGAGTAATCGATTCATCGACAAATTTCCTCAATGCCGCTTGCAGCAGGTGCGTTGCGGTATGATGCGCTTGCACGCGACGGCGACAAGACAAGTCAATTTGGGCAGTTACAGCATCTTCTACCCGCAGCGTACCGCGTTCAATGCGACCGAAATGGACGAAGAAATCGGATTCTTTCTTAACGTCTTCAACTCGTACCAAAACGGAATCGCCGGAGATATAACCGCGATCGCCAATTTGTCCGCCCGATTCTGCGTAGAATGGCGTCTTATTCAGGACAATCTGCACTTGTGTTCCCGCTTCCGCCGCTTCGACAGATTTGCCTTCTACAAGAATCACTTCTACTTGCGATTGGCTGGAAGGTTGGGTATAACCCAGAAACTCGGTGCTATGAATGTGTTCGGCTAGCTTATCTAGGGAACCTTGTAGGGTGAGATCGATGGTTTCGTGGGCGGACTGCGATCGCGTTTGCTGTTCCTCCATCGCCGCATTGAAGCCTGACTCGTCTACGGTGAGTCCTTCTTCCTCTGCAACTTCCTGAGTGAGTTCTACAGGGAAGCCGTAGGTGTCATAGAGAGTAAAGGCGTCTCGTCCGCCAATTTGAGTTTTGCCTTCCTGTTTCACCCGCTGGATAATTTCATCCAACAGTTTCTCACCTCGTTCCAGTGTCTTGAGGAAGCGAGATTCTTCTCGTTGCAGTTCCGCTTTGATTTGTGCTTCTCGAACCCGGACGATCGGATAAGCGGATTCGGAAAGCGCGATCGCAGTTTCCGCTACTTGCGGCGTAAATTCCCCGGAAATCCCAATCAGTCGTCCGTGACGCACCACGCGCCGAATCAAGCGCCGCAGTACATACCCCCGCCCAATATTCGATGCGCGAATTTCATCGGCAATCATGTGGACGACGGAACGAACGTGATCCCCAATGACCTTCAGGGAAACTTTCGTCTTCTCGTCGCTGCTAGCGTAATCAATTCCGGCGATTTCAGATGCAGTTTTGACGATTGGGAAAATCAGGTCAGTTTCGTAATTGTTGGATACCTGCTGGAGGATTTGCGCCATCCGTTCCAGTCCCATCCCCGTGTCGATGTTCTTATTTTGCAGCGGCGTTAGGTTGCCTTCTGCATCCCGGTTGTATTGCATGAACACCAGGTTGTAGAACTCGATGAACCGGGTGTCATCTTCTAAATCAATCTTGTCATCACCGCGTTCTGGGTAGAAATCATAGTAAATTTCCGAACAAGGGCCACAAGGACCTGTGGGACCAGATACCCAGAAGTTATCCGCTTCTCCCATGCGTTGGATTCTGGCTTCGGGAACGCCAATTTTATCCCGCCAAATCGTATAAGCTTCCTCATCTTCCCGGAAGACACTGACGACAAGGCGTTCTGGGGGTAAACCAAAAACTTGTGTTGACAGTTCCCAACCCCAAGCGATCGCTTGTTCTTTGAAATAATCCCCAAAGCTGAAATTACCCAACATCTCAAAAAACGTGTGATGTCGGGCAGTCCGTCCGACATTCTCAATATCGTTGGTGCGGATACATTTTTGAGAAGTCGTGGCACGCTTGAACTCAGGCGATCGCTGTCCTAAAAATATCGGCTTAAAAGGCAGCATCCCGGCGATCGTTAGCAGTACGGTGGGATCTTCTGGCACTAAGGAAGCACTCGGCAAAACTTGATGTCCTCGCTGGGCATAGAAGTCGAGGAATTTTTGCCGAATTTCGCTACCGCTAAGGAACTGGGAGGAAGAAGACATGGGAATTTACAAGGGCTTGGTATCGGTCAACTTTATCTATTTTTACATTTGTTTATGCCTTGTTGTAGCCCTTCTCGTTCAGGCATTGCAAGGCAGGGGAATTGTTTCTCTTTACTAACGCTTATTTGCTGTGTTTAAAGACTTGTCAAGTTTAGTTAAATCGGGGATTTTCCTCCAAAATGGGGTGCTAATTTAATAGTGGACACCAGGAAGTTAGCAAAACAAGGAGGCAGATGAAAAACGGAATGGGAAAAATAGACGCGGTGTCCCCGGTCTGTTACCCAAGTGCAGCAAGAACCAACCAAGCATAGACTGTAGTGGTAAAAAGCACTGGAGGGGCAAAAAGCCAAGCTGGTGCAAAGCCAAACCAAAGTCTGGGAAGACTGGACTATGCTGGAATACTAAAGATAAAGGTGAAGCTGCCAAACTTGTCCACCCTAGTTGTTGAAGTTCATTTTTTGAGAAAACCAATCCTTTCGATCTAACGGGCTTAGTCGCACTCGACTAAGCCCAAAAATGTTTTTAGGGGAATTTTTATCGAGGATGCGAATTGACAAGTCAGCGCTAGACTAACGCGATCGCGCCAGAATGCGGAATCTGCATTATCGCTCAGCAGGCTGATTTATCTAGCACTGTGACAACGGTAAAATAAAGGCTTCTCGAATCGCACCCTTGCAAACTTAATTGACTTGAATTGAATTTATGGCACTCCAACTAAAAGTTCCCACTATCGCCTGTAATGGCTGTGCAGAAACGATTACCGACACGATCCATACGATGGAACCCGACGCCAAGGTGGACGTGGATGTAAAAGCCAAGACGGTGACAGTGGAAGCTCAAGCTTCTGAAGAAACAATCAAGCAAGCGATCGTGGCGGCAGGTCACACGATTGAAGGTTATCAATAACCATACTCTGCATTACTAGGGTTAATTTTGAGCCAGTTAGGTAATAATCTAACTGGCTTTTGTCTGGTTACTGACTTCGTAGTGAATCAAGAAATCACAGATGAATCGGCTGCAAAAAGGCGCGATCGCGTAGCGTCTCCAAAGGAGAATCGCTCTGTTCTTGACAAATGGGGATGCGATCGCTCGCTTTACGCTTCCATTATCAAGAGTGGTAACAAATACCAATTATCTGCCAGCATAAAGAAGAATCTGCTCGCAGGTTGTTCAAGCATTTGGGTAGTGTGGCAGTTTTATGAAGATTTTGTAAAATTCTCTACCGCCAACGGAATACCCATCTCTAATACTTGTAGCAAACTGAGAATGTAACAGAGTGTGTCGGTGCCAACGATCGGGTTAGAGTTTGGTAGTGCTACCCGGTTCAATGGCATAGCAGCCAGAAGCCTCGTATAGCGGCATCCGCTAGAGCGATCGCTTCTTCGCCCCACAATCTACACGCTCATCCAGTCTAGGGTCATCTATCCATTCGTCTCCTTCGTTGCTCCATAAAAACTCTAGTGGTAGAAATTCTCACGTTTCGTCAACAGGGAAAGAGCCTTGATTCTTCCGGAATACCTACGCTAATGGATGCTTTTGTTCTAGTTGTTGGAACTGATGCATTTCTGGCAACATTTTTGACGCGAATCGCTGCTTTAGTAGGTGGCGCAGTTGAAGCTGCCTCCCAGCTAGATGAAGTCATCCCGCTGCTGGAAAAGAAACTGCCCTATATCTTAATTTTGCAGGCAAGTCTGGAGGGCAGTTTGGAATTCTGTTATCAGCTCAAACAACATAACCAATTAGCGGGGATTTACTGCATCTTGATAGAAGACCGACCGGAACTTGCCCGCGAGCAAACACTTTCCGATCGACACCGGAAGTTGGCACTCATGGCAGAAGCTTTAGAAAAAGGGGCAGATGCTTACTTGCAAATTGCCCCAGTCAGAAGAAGGAGTGCTGCCCTTGCACAAGAGGAGATCGGGTTGCAAGATCGCTTACTGGCAGCGCAAATTCAGATGGGATTACGCAAGGTGCAAAACTATCGTCAATTGATGCGAACCAATGATTTATTGTCAACAATGGCGCTATCTGACCCGCTGACGGAACTGAATAATCGTCGCGCCTTGGAATGGGAATTGCCCCGACAGATTCAAAATGCTCGGAGTCGCTTAATTCCGCTGAGTTTGGTAATGCTAGATGTAGACTATTTCAAGTCTATTAATGACACCTACGGGCATCTGATCGGCGATCGCGTCCTGCAACTACTCTCCGCTCGTCTGCAACACAACCTGCGATTTCAAGACACTCTCTTCCGCTACGGAGGTGAGGAATTTGTTGTAATTCTCAGCCACACAGATGTTCAAGAGGCTCCAGTGGTAGCCCACCGTCTGTGTCGCCTGATCTGCGAACAACCCTTCAGAATTAATCCCACTCTGTCACTCACAATTACGATCAGTTTGGGGACAGGCACCCTGAATGCGACGGACGATATTAAAGGAGTAAACTTGCTACAACGTGCTGACCAAAACCTTCTGCAAGCCAAATCTGATGGTCGCAATCGAGTTGTGAGTGAATAATTGCGAATTGCGGAAGAGGTAGAAATTCTCCCCTCAATTTTTACCTCTTAAAAACAACGAGAAGTGTATTGGAAATTACTACTTGTTTGAGCTAAAAAGAGTATAGTTAAATAATAGAAATCTGCCTAAAAATTTTATTGTAGCTTAGTTCTTCCTTGTCAAAGTTAGTATATCAAAAAAAGTAGGTGAAGTCTAGGATACAGAGGCAACAACTTCCCATTAATTCTATAAATTGGTAATTGATTAATGACTACTAATTAGGAACGACTAACTTCTAAAAGTATGTTGCTGAAGCACCTGATAACACTCCTCAACTGAAGCACGTTGTTCCATCCTCGCCACCAGGGCTTCGTAGGCGGGATAGTTTTCCTCAATCAGGGTACGTGCTTGCAGCGCACTGGCACGCTCTTTCTGCTGAGCGCCGCTTTCTTGCCGTCCTAACTGTGTCAGCGCCTCTCTAATTTTTTGCCGGTCTTCTGCGCCTCCCTCGGCGCTACCGTATGCCAAAATCTCGGCGGCGATGCCTGCCATCCAGACGGTGCAGAATCGATCCAGGATGACTTGCATCTCCCAAGGGGTTGTCATTTCTTGCTGCAATTTTTGGGTATCAAATATCACCCCACCTTGCCCAGGATTTCCTTGTCTAACGGTTTCCCAGGCGCTGAGCGTGTAGCCAGTGATGGGAATTTCGAGTAAGTAGGCGACGAGGAAATGACCGGCTTCATGCCGCAATACGCGATCGCGGTATTTGGAGTCAGCACCTGCAAACAACTCCAAAAGGATTGCAATCCCTTTGCCTTGGAAGCTCAGGGTGTCTAAGGTTGCCAGTCCCAGAATGCTAATCGTTGCGATCGCGGGGATTGTCGGTGATATGTTCAACATTGGCCCCAACAAGCTAGAAAGCGTCATTGCAAAGACGCCAATGGCAATTAGATTTAGGGCAGTTTGTTGCATGATATTGAAGTCTAAGGTAGATGAATTAAAAATTAAAACTGGTGCTTTAAATTTTGCATTTTTAATTTTTAATTACTGGCTAGGGTGAAGTATTGGGGTTGGGATTGGTCGGCGACACGACAGAGCGATCGCCCGATGGCTGCGCCCCACCTCCGAATTGTTTGGCTTTATAAAATGTTTCCAGACTATCGCGATCGCCCACATAGCGCCAGTGCCACGGTTCATAACTAACGCCTTGGGGATTGTTGCGGGGAAACGATATCTCAAAGCTATAGTAAGGGGCGTTCTTCTGAAGCCACTTAAAAGCCGCAGTCTTCTCAAAGTTAGGACTGAGATTCGTTGCGGGGACTCTTCCATCACCCACGTCTATCGCGTACCCAGTATGATGTTCGCTGTGACCGGGAGGCGCACTCACTTTTGCCCGTTCGGCGGCTGACTGTCCGCGCTGCGCCTTAGTGTCAAAATATAAATGCTGCTGCTCGCTAATCGAGCGAAATCCTGAAATTGGCACGATGATAATCCCGGAAGCTCGCGCCGCTGCTACCATCGCGTTATATTGTCTGGCGGCAGCTTTACGCATTTTCAAGCGACCATCCGCTGTAATCGCCTCAAGTTCGGACTGGGGTGCCTCTTGATAGGAAAAGTGTCCAAACAGGGTATTGGCTGCTGGTGTCGCTGGAGGCGTTTGAATGCCTGAAACGTCACTTTGTATAGGCGACGCATTCGATTCGGGTACAGGACGGGGGACTAAGATACCGATAATCAGCGCGATCGCTCCCAATCCCAACAAACCGCCAAACAGGAGAATCGGCTGCCACTGTCGCTGGCGTCGTCCGAGGTACGGCGTATCCCGCAACGCCTCCGGAATATCGTCTATCGGCAGTGCCGACTTGGGTGGTTTTTCAGGCATACCCGCGTTTTCCAAAAGAGCCACTCCTGTTGTTTTTGTGGTTAGTTATCAATTCTTAGATATCCAACAACGGCACTGAGACTCAACACCTAACTTTACAAGTATTTTAGACTGAGCGAATATCAACAGCCGCCGTGTATTCCCAGATGCCTCGTCATCAACCCTGATGCTTAACATGAATAGAAGCTGACATATCGTACAGGTGTCAGTCTAAACCTTCTGCTGACAACCCATGAGACGATGCCTAATATAGGAATTCAACTGCTGGAACTCTATTTCCGGCTAGGTGGTGGCATTTTGCTGGGATGGGTTTTGGGTCGCCAACTGCCCAAAGTAGTTCCCACCTATTTAGGGAAGTTTCTCTTTTGGATTGGAGTCCCGCTTGGCATTGTGGCGTTTCTGCGTCACGCTGACTTATCCGGGCCAATTTGGATTGCACCCGTCGCCGCTTGGATGGCAATTTTGGTGGGAGCCGGATTAGCCTGGTTTTGGATAGGAAGGCAAGCCTCGCAATTCCCTAAAAAAGCTTGGAGTAAATCCACTCAAGGAAGTTTTCTATTAGCCTCAATGGTCGGGAACACCGGCTACTTGGGTTATCCCGTCACCCTCGCTCTCGTCGGGCAGCAGTACTTTGGGTGGGCGCTATTTTATGACCTGATGGGCACCACGCTGGGAGCCTACGGCTTGGGCGTTGTCTTGGCGGCTCGTTTTGGGGTTGGGGCAGAGAAGGGCGTCTTCCCGTCCCTACAGGCAGTGCTGATCAATCCAGCGCTGTGGAGTTTTGGCTTTGGACTGGGTTTTCGCAACTTCCCACTGCCCGAACCCGCTGAACAATTGCTGCAAATGATTGCTTGGAGTGGAGTGGCGCTGGCTTTGGTGCTAATCGGTATGCGCCTCAGCCAGCTTTCCTCCTGGGGTAGCCTCCCTTCGGCATCTGTGAGCTTGGGGATTAAAATGCTGCTCGTTCCGCTGGTACTGGGCGTTGGGGTTGGGCTGCTGGGTGTGAGTGGGGCACCCCATCTGGTCATTGTTTTACAGATGGCAATGCCTCCAGCGTTTGCCACCCTCATCTTGGCGGAAACCTACAATCTCGACCGAAATTTAACCGTGACGGCGCTGGTTGTCGGGACGATAGGACTCTTGTTAACTCTGCCGGTTTGGTTGGTGTTATTTGGTCGCTGAAACAGCAGCATAGCGTTGGGCTAACTCTGAGGGATCGACCTGTTCGTATTTTTCAAAGGGTTGGTGAATCCAGGGGTTTTCCGGGAGATAGTCCACATAGTAGTCAGGCGCGATGACGGAGCAAGCTTTGTACCAGATGACAGCGGATCGAATCTGCTCGACATCAGCCGCATAATGATGTTTCAGCCAAGGGATAGCTTCCCGGAGGGTGATGCCAGAATCCACTAAGTCATCGACCAGGAGAATGCGGCTACCCAGATGAGGAGAAGTCATGGTGAGGTCGCGGGCAAAGGCGAGAGAACCTCGAAAGCGATCGCCTGTGCCGCCGTAAGAAGTGGCAGCTAAAATTGCCAACGGTTTGTGGTAAATTCGCGATAAAATATCACCCACCCGTAGACCGCCCCTGGCAAGGCAGACAATCTGGTTAAACTCCCAGCCGGATTGATATATGATTGCCGCCAACTGTTCGATTTTTTGGTGGTACTCTGACCATGACACGTAAAGCTCTGGCATAACAGGCACAATTGAACAGGTTTAGAGAACAGTACAAATGCTATAGAACAAATGCTATAAAATTCCCGCTCTTGGGAGACAGATGCGATACTTTTTTGAAATTTTCAATCCCCCTGCCATCAGCCAACTGCCATGAGTGATTCCTCTTCTGAGCATTCCCCCGCGACACCCGACAGCGAAAAGCTAAAGTTAAGTACGAAACTGGCTTATGGTGCCGGTGATGTAGGTGCTGCGATCACCGCAAATATTGGGGTGTTTTATACCGCCTATTTTCTGACCGATGTCGCCGGAATCGCCGCTGGACTAGCGACTTGGATTCTCCTGATTGGCAAGGTTTGGGATGCGGTGAACGATCCGGTTGTCGGGGTGCTTAGCGACAGAACAAACTCGCCACGCTGGGGGCGTCGGCTTCCCTGGATGTTATATGGGGCGATTCCGTTTGGAATCACGTTCTTTTTGCAGTGGCTAGTGCCTCGATTTAGCGCCAATGACGCTGCGAATCAATGGGGATTGTTCTGGTATTACATTGTCATTTCGATTTTGTTTAATTCGTTTTACACCGCTGTTAATTTACCCTACACTGCCCTAACTCCAGAACTGACTCAGGACTACAACGAACGCACGAATCTCAACAGCTATCGGTTTGCTTTCTCGATTGGGGGAAGTATCGTATCTGTGATTGTGTTCGGAATCATCGCCGCTTTGATTCCTAGTGACCGCATCCAGCAATATTTGGTGATGGGCGTCGTTTGTGCAATCTTGTCGGTCTTACCGATTTATTGGTGTATTTGGGGGACACGCGATCGCATTTTGGCAAGGGCGGCACAAAATCCCACCTTTGAGCAACCTGTCTCCCTCCCAATTTTGGAACAAGTACGGATTGTTTTGAGCAATCGCCCCTTTTTATATGTTGTTGGAATTTATCTGTGTTCCTGGTTAGCTGTCCAGGTCACAGCGGCTATCATTCCTTATTTTGTTCTCAGTTGGATGCGCTTAAGCGATGCAGTCGTTGCCCAAGTTATTCTAGCGGTGCAGGGAACAGCATTGTTGATGCTGTTTATCTGGAGTAAGCTTAGCCAGCGATACGGTAAAAAAGCCGTCTATTTTATGGGAATGAGCGTGTGGATTATTGCCCAGGCGGGATTGTTTTTCTTACAGCCCGGTCAAATTGCTTTCATGTACGTGTTAGGAGTGATGGCAGGTTTTGGCGTTTCTACAGCTTATTTGATCCCGTGGTCGATGCTGCCAGATGTGATTGAATTAGATGAACTAAAAACCGGACAGCGGCGGGAAGGGATTTTTTACAGCTTCATGGTGTTCTTGCAAAAAGTCAGTTTAGCTGTTGCCGTGGCGTTAGTCTTGAAAAGCCTGGAGTGGAATCAATACATTCGGTCTACCCCAGAGAACTTAGCCCCGATTCAACCGGATTCTGCACTTTTAGCGATTCGCATCGCCATCGGACCTCTACCAACAATTGCCCTAATTTGTGGATTAATTCTGGCATACTTTTATCCTCTGACTCGTGAGGTTCATGCCGATATCTTACTGAAACTGAAAGAACGGAAATTAAAGGCTCAATAGCTCTTATCAATGAACTTTTCGGTTTGAATGGGTGTGTTAGAAATTCACCCATTCAGAAAGGTTTTTTCTGAATATTATGGACTTTATTGATTTTTTTTGGTAAATTTAAATTGATAAGGAAGAACTACCTGTTAATATTTTTTTGAGACAGATTCCCATTATCTAAGAATACCTTTTCAAGGCATAGCTAGTAGTTGCTTGCGATACATTTTTTAAAAAAATTGTTTTTCTTTAAAGTTTTAAGTTATTGCATAGAATACCAGCATCATTCATTTAGCTAATCGCTAATTTAAGCATAAGAATCACTACAACACGTCCAAATCAAGCCAATCAATCTTTTAAGAAAAAAACAAATGGGGAAAAGGTAAAATTTTATTTACCCTTTCCCTAAAGGATTTCTTACCGGCACGAACTTATTTAAGCAGTTGTAAAGTAGAAATTAACCCATCCGGGTATTTCTCAAGCGCCTTTTGTTTGGCAACCTTGTGATCTACATCCAGAAAATACTCACCGCTATCTGCCTCAATCGCGATAAACCAGTCAGGATAATCCTTCATCAATTGGGGACTAACTTGTTCAAAAATTGCGCGACAACGCTTAATAAAAGTGGGAATACCGGCGGGTGCTTTTCCAGTCATTGGTTGCCCGGTTCCGAAGAAAACGCGAGATTCCTTCTTAACCAAAGACTCAATTACATCGGCATCAGTTGGCAATGCTGCTGTAAGAACTTCGCTGCCTGATTGGGTGACTAGAACATCATCTTCTATGCGAATCCCGCGCACATCTTCAAAGTGAGAGAGGCGATCCCAATTCACCACATCCTGATATTTTGCTCGGAAATTGGGGTCATTTAAAATTGCCGGAACTTGATAGAATCCTGGCTCAATGGTGACTAACATCCCAGCGCGTAAGGGGCGATCGAGCCGCAGGTAAGCTAAACCAAAGCGATCGCTCCGAGTTCTCCCCTCTTCATACCCCGCCAAATCCCCCAAATCTTCCATATCGTGGACATCCAAACCCACTAAATGACCGATTCCGTGAGGGAAAAATAGGGCATGAGCATCCATTTCTACCAAATCTTCCGCATTGCCCCGCAGAATACCTAAATCCACCAACCCTTGGGCGATCGCAGTCGCTGCCAATAGATGAATCTCCCGATACTCCACATCCGGGCGGATTTTGGCAATACAAGCATCGTGAGCCACCAAAACCAAATTATAGATGTCTCTTTGGGTAGAAGAAAACTTCCCCGATACAGGCCAAGTGCGCGTGACATCTGCTGCCCAGCCCATCGATGTTTCAGCGCCCACATCCGCCAGCAGCAAGTTTCCCGATTGCAGGGGGTGCCAATACTGCTGATTGTGGAGAACCTCCCCGTGAACCGTGACGATACTGGGGTAAGCGCAGCTCATATTCTGTGAGATGATGACACTCTCCATTGCCGCACGCACACCTGCCTCCAACTTGGCGCTGGATGTGGCAGCCATTCCCGCTAAGTGAGCGTCCACGGTGACAGATGCAGCTTGTCGTAATTCTGCCAAAGCACCTGCATCGTGGCTGAGTCGCAAAAATATAATGGCTCGTGCTAACTCCCCATCAATTCCCTGAGATGCATTTGCGGATGCGATCGCACGATGCATTATCTGAGCTTGTTGCTGCCTAGTTGCGGCATCCTGCACCGAGATAGTCGCAGCATCGGCTGAGCGTGACGCCAATTCTGCCATCGAAAATGCCGCATCCGCGCCAATCGCCTGGGCAATTTCCTCACGTTTCGGCATTTCTCCATGCCAGAGGGCACTGGCAGGAGACTCATCATCCATAAACAGTTCTAGTTTCCCAGCTTCGAGTCGGATCGCCGTATTTTCCAGAGGTACCCCCGCAAAATAGAGGAAATGACTGCTGGCGCGAAATGGGAAAGTATTGGCTGGATAATTTCGGGAACTACTACGCCCAGACCAGAGAATAACTGGAAAATCAATTAACTCGGCAAGTCGTTGCCGCCGGTGAAGCAGAGTAGCGGCAAACGTGCGATTTCTCTGAAGTTGCATCATAGCGAGTAGCGGCAGTTTATGGCTTTTCCCTTTTGTATTTAAGTTTAACCTGAGCTAAAAAGCCATTACCCATTGGCTATAAACCGCCTCAAGACAATCGAGGACGTATCCCGTAATGCCGATAACGCCAATAATCGTGCAAAATTTTGCCGTGATCGAAGCATAAATCCGTGGGAATTCGCCAAGATTCAAAAATTCCAACCGCCTTGGCATCATCAGCAGCTTGAGGTTCGCCCGTTGCCGTTGCGATAAACACAACGCTCATCGTGTGACTTCGCGGATCGCGGCTGGGATCGGAATACACCTGGAATTGTTCAATTAACTCCACCTGTAAGCTAATTTCTTCCTGCGCTTCACGCCGCGCCGCCGCTTCTGCTTTCTCCCCGTAATCAATAAATCCACCCGGAATTGCCCAACCATAAGGTGGATTTTGGCGTTCAATTAATACAATCGGTCGATGCGGTCGATCGATCAGTTCAATAATGATATCGACAGTCGGAGCAGGGTTTCGGTAAGTCATTCTGAATATATTGCCCCCCAATGAGCGGGATCGAGGGAAAAAAGGCTGAATTTATTCTGCCGCGATCGCTGTCATTTATGACGGTTGAATTACCGAATGCAACCCGCCCTAGGAGTGAGTGTCAAACTTCTGCGTACCGTGATAATGTCAAATCGTTTGCATCCTCTCCATCAGGTTATTTATGCCGTTTCCTAGATCTAGTGGCATTTTGCTACACCCCACTTGTTTTCCTAGCCGGTTTGGCATCGGCGATCTCGGTTTAGAAGCTTATCGCTTTATTGATTTTTTGGTGGAGAGTTCCCAGCAATTTTGGCAGGTTTTGCCATTAGGACCAACCGGCTATGGCAATTCTCCCTATATGTGCTATTCAGCATTGGCGGGAAATCCCTTACTGATTAGTCCTGAGAAGCTGCGCGACGAGGGGTTACTTACCGAGGATGATTTTTCTGGATTGCCAGAGTTTTCCCTAGACAGGGTGGATTTTGAGCGGGCGATCCAGACCAAAATGCCTTTGCTCGCTAAAGCCTGCGAAAACTTTAAAAACCAGGCATCAACCTTACAGCAAAAGGAATTTGCAAGTTTTTGCAAAGCGGCTCATTGGCTTGATGACTATGCCTTATTTATGGCGATCCGGGAAGCTCAGGGACACGCTAGTTGGTATAACTGGGAACCGGAAATTGCTAAACGCCAACCGGAAGCCTTAGAACAGTGGCGGCAGCGGCTGAATGATGAGATTTATTACCACAAATACTTGCAGTTTGAGTTTTTCCGGCAATGGACTCAACTGAAAAGCTATGCCAACTTGGGCAGTATTGAGATTATTGGCGATATTCCAATTTATGTGGCTCACGATAGTGCCGATGTCTGGTCGCATCCAGATATCTTTTGCTTGGACGAACAGACGGGGGAACCGGCGCTGATGGCTGGAGTTCCACCGGACTACTTCAGCGCCACAGGCCAGTTGTGGGGCAATCCAGTCTATAACTGGGAAAAGTTGCAGCAGCAAAACTTTAAGTGGTGGATACAGCGCTTTGAATCTTTGTTAGATTACATTGACATTATTCGGATTGACCACTTCCGAGGTTTCCAAGCCTACTGGGCAGTTAAGCAGGGCGAAACGACTGCTATGAATGGGGAGTGGATTGAGGCTCCTGGAGAAGCTTTCTTTAAGCTACTGAACGACAAATTAGGCAAGCTTCCTATCCTGGCAGAGGATTTGGGCGTGATTACCCCAGAGGTAGAGGCGCTGCGAGATAAGTTTGAATTTCCGGGGATGAAGATTTTACAGTTTGCCTTTGGTTCGGATTCTGGCAACGGCTTTTTGCCTTTTAACTATCCGCGCAACTGTGTGGTTTACACCGGCACCCATGATAATGACACCACGGTAGGCTGGTTCTATCAACTTTCAGACTATGAAAGGGAGAATCTCCTGCGTTATGTGGGTTGCATCAGTTCCGACGGCATCCACTGGGATGCGATCCGGCTGGCGATGGCTTCGGTGGCAAATCAGGCCATTATTCCTTTTCAGGATCTTTTGGGATTGGGGGGCGATGCCCGAATGAATTTTCCCGGCAAAGCAGAGGGAAATTGGGAGTGGCGGTATCGACCTGAAGCCGTGAACCAAGAGATCGGCTATCGTCTCAAAACTCTAACTGAAACTTTCGGTCGCGCCCCAATTAAGAATCAGGACTGAGGGGTGAGGGGTGAGCAGTGAGGACTGAGGACTGAGGGCTGAGGGATCGGGGTTGAGAGGTAAGGACTGAGGGGTGAGGACTTGGGCGATCGCTTGCGTCACTGGTGTATATCGCGTGTCTTTGAAGAAAAGCGCGATCGCGTCTCGACCCTCACAGTTCTCAGCACTCATTAAGACCCAGGAGGATTAGCGGCAAAGGTTACTTCCCGAACTTTACCGGGGGCACCCAGTTTCTTTGCCTTTTCATCATTAAAAGCGACTAAGATACCACCCGCATTGCCAGCTTTTACAATCAGTGTCTCCTCTGCAACCCAGGTGCGCTGAGTGCCTTGGGGGAGCGTTCCCTCAAACTGCGTCTTGCCATCCACCACTACCCGAATCCAGGACGGGGTTTTGACGGTTACGCCAACCCGTACCGGCTTACCCGTTTGACTGGTATTGCTGCTGAATACTGCTGGGGTAAACGGCCCTAGTTTTTCTTGCAAGTCTGTATTGGCTGCATTAGCTTTGGCGAGAGACTCTCTAGGCGATCGCTCTTGAGTCCCGCCCTTTCCTACTTCTAAAGCCGGACGATTCACCACGTAAGACAGACCGTTCACTGCACCAATCACCAGAAACACATAGATCAAGTAAAGGTGAATCGGTCGCAGCTGAGCTGATGGCAAATAATACCGCCAAGTCGGCTTAATGAGCTGGAAAATCGGCCCACTGGGAAAAGTGTCAGAATACTCTACCCCATCTAATCCCAGTGCATCAGCATACCGCTTGATAAAGCCTTGAATATAGACGGGTTCAGGCAAGATTTCGCGCCTACCTTCCTCAATTGCCTTGAGCAGACGAACTTGAATCCTGGTTTTGTCGCCAACTTCCTCTAGGGACAGAGATTGTTCCTCACGCACCTGGCGGAGGCGAGACCCCAGTTCTTTTAGCTTCTCAATTTGTTGCTGTTGAAGATGAAGTGGATTCTCCTTCATACACGGCGCTCCTTGATGTCTGCTGGCACTTCTATTGATGTTAGATTGACTTGGTTTTGTAGAAAACTGATTTCAAAATCTTCAAGAAAACGATAACTACCAGGGAACATAGGCTCCCCTGTTCGTTTTAAACAAATGGGACCAATCGCGGCACGGTGTAGATGAATGACGGGATAGCCCAGTTGCTCGGCAATGCGTCGAATTTGTCGGTTTCTCCCTTCTGTAAGAATCACTTCCAAGCAGGTTTGAGAACCCCGCACATCCAAAACGCGAACTTGAGCAGGCAATGTCTTTTTCCCTGACAGTAGAATACCCTGACGCCAGGATTTTAGTACCTCTTCTGGGGGATGACCCTGAATCCAAACTTGGTAAGTTTTAGGAAGATGATATCGAGGATGGGTCAAGCGTAGCGTCATTTCACCGTCATTTGTGACCAATAACGCGCCGGTGGATTCGGCATCTAGACGTCCAACTGGATGCAATCCCTGACCTTCTCGGAGTGCAGGAGGCAGTAAATCAAGAATCGTGCGGCGCTTTTGAGGATCGCGGCACGTAGAAACTACCCCAGCAGGTTTGTAAAGCAAGATATAGAGCATTTGAGGACGATGAGCTGGGAGTACAAGTTTGCCATCAACTTGAATCTGGTCTTGTTCTGGATTTGCTGTTTGCCCCAGCCCAACAACAGTACCATTGACCCGCACGCGCCCTGCTTCAATCATTTTTTCAGCTTGGCGGCGGGAGGCAATACCCCACTGGGAGAGAATTTTTTGTAGCCTTTCGGCCATATGCGAATCGAGCGACGAATGAATAAGGGATCAGGGTTTAGCTTGTTGAGGCACTGCCTCGGCTAGACTATTGGGGATTTTTGATCTTAGATTTAGGATTTTGGAGAAATCGCCAGTCTAAAACCCAAAATTGACCTCTAATTAGACTATGTACAAATATTACAGGAAGAAAGCCATTGACATCTAAGCAAGGGAGCCGGATTATCAGCACAACATTATCACCAGCGCTGCGGCTGTGGTTGCGATCGCAAGTTTCGCAAGTTGAAAACCTCCAGTTTAAAATTTCCGGAGGCGATCGCCAAATCCTTACAGGTTATATCCCTCAAGTTTTTATTGCCGCCAACCATGCAGTGTATCAAGGACTGCATCTGTCACGCATTCAGTTAACCGGAGAAAACATTCGCATCAACCTGGGTCAAGTTCTTAGAGGTAAACCTTTACGCCTTCTCGAACCCATCCCCGTTTCCGGTGAGCTAATACTAGAGGAGACAGACCTTAAGGCATCTCTCCAGGCACCCTTATTCGCCACTGCTTTAACTGATTTACTGGGGACACTACTCCAAGCAGTTCCAACGCACCCAGCTGACATCTTAAAAGACCAGCAAATCAGTTGGCAACAGATTACCATCGATCCGGAAAGTTTGAAACTCAGCGGCACTTTAACAGACCCATCAGGTAAAGCCACACCTCTAGTGCTGCGGACAGGCCTAAAGTTAGCTAGCCCTCACGAACTGCTTCTAGAGTCCCCCTGTATCGAGACGCAACAGGAACTGCTGCGAGGCAATTTGGATGAATTCAAGATAGATTTAGGCCCAGAAGTAGATATTCAGGAATTAACTGTGATTCCGGGTCAGTTAGTTTGTCGCGGACGGATTAATGTCATTCCAGCCGAATAAAAATAGGACTTAGGAGTTAGGACTGAGGGCTGAGGACTGAGGAGTTAGGACGGAGGGTTGACTAGGACTGAGGACACAAAAGAGGCAGATAAAAGAGATTTTCACTACTAAACTTTGCTTACTAATTGCCCCAATCGTGTGCCCCAATCGTGTAGAAAGACTTTTCTAGCGGGGTAATAAAGGTAACAAGAGTGTGACGAAATAATACACCAGGGGAGCGGTAAACACGTAACTATCAGCCCGATCTAAAATGCCGCCGTGACCCGGAATCAGTTGCCCTGAGTCCTTTACCCCAGCATCTCGCTTCATCATCGACTCCGTTAAGTCTCCCAGCAAGCTCGCAATCCCAACCAGCAGCCCTAAAGCCAATCCACTGAACTGCCAACTGGGCCAATTCAGATACCAAGCTCCAGCGATTGCCACTACCACACTGCCGAGAACCCCAAATACAGCTCCTTCGACAGTCTTTTTGGGGCTAATCTCAGAAAGGCGCGTGCGACCAAAGAATTTACCAAAGATGTAAGCACCGATATCAGCAGCCCAAATACAGAGGAAGGCCAAAAGCGTTGCCGTCAAACCTTGGGGCAAAGTGCTAAGTTCGTGCCAGGAAGCGGGCAAATAGCCATTCAATGGCTCTGCAATCGCGATCGCGGGAGCGAGTCCGACGCGCAGGCGCACCCAGTAGCTGGGCAGATAGCCGCCGTAGAACAACCCCAATATAGAGGCGGAAATATCGGCAATTGTGGCAAGCTTGGGCTGAAACAGAAGATAGAAACAAATCAACGTTCCTGCCAGGGGAAACATGGCATCTGTCAAGGCTGGTGCCAGAGACGCTGTGATTAACAGAACTTGGCTCACTACCAGAGTAGTTTTGCCAGCGGGTGCCATGCCCTTGGCTCGCGCCATCTGAAAATACTCTAACTGACCGAGATAGACGATGATGCACAGACCAACTGTAAAGAACCATCCTCCAAAAAAGAGCATCAGGAGGGCGACAGCGATCGCGACTATTCCACTAAAAATACGAGACCAAGGCATAAGATGCGCTCTTGAGACCGCAACAACGAAGTTAATCTAGTCTTAATAAGATTAAGAATTACTTTTGCACACTTTAACCGATCTAAAACAGATTTAGGCAATTGGTGCCGTTAATTTAGAATAAAGCCAACGCTTTTTTTCAGCATCCTGCTCATTTCTCCTGACACCGTTCGTCAATCCCGACAAAAAATAAATTTCTTGATGGTACGCATCTTAACGGGAATTTTTGTGTTCTCAATCGTCAAGAATGCTGCTCTAGCCTTTAGGATTAAGATTTTCAATCCAGTTTCTCGCCACTCAAGATAAAAATTGGATTGACTGCGGCAAATATCTGATGGGTGCCTCGCGTTTCCAAACGATTGACGGCAGATTGAACCACCTCGATATTTCGAGCTTGTAATTCGGCGAAGCCTTCGGAAACGGCATAGAGACTTTCTAGATTAGCCGCCGTTGCAACCACCCTACCTTGGGGTTCTAAGTATTGCCAAACGACCTTGAGAATATCCTTGATGGGTTGTCCGCCTTCGATGCAAACCCGATGGGGGGGAACGGGTAAGTCTTTTAGGCACTCTGGGGCGCTTCCTTCAACGACTTCGACATTACGAACCCCAAAGCGATCGCAGTTACGACGAATCAAACTTGCCACTTCCTCATCGCGTTCTACGGCAATAATTCGACCTTTTGGACACAATAAGCCGGTTTCTACGGGGATCGTGCCGGTTCCCGCGCCAATATCCCACAACACAGAATCGGGTTTGAGTCTGAGTAAGGAAATCAACAGCAACCGCACCTCGCGCTTGCTGAGGGGAATACCGGGCAACCGCTCGAAGAGGTCATCTGGGATACCAGGAGTTACGTAGGGCCACATAGAAAGTTTTAAGTTTTGAGTAGTAGAGACGCGAGCGATCGCGTCTGAAGTTTTGAGTAGTAGAGACGCGATCGCTCGCGTCTAAGTTTTGAGTTTAAGCCTGTCTCCAATTAGCGAACAACCTTTAACGTTTTGAGGGTCGGATCGCTACAACCCGTAATACTTCCACCCAAGGCGAGAATCTGTTGCAGGTAATCCAAGGCGGAGGGAGCGATCGCTTCCCCTGGCATCAACACGGGAATTCCGGGTGGATAGGGACAAATAAGTTCGGCACTGATGCGTTCTACAGTCTTTTCCACCGGCAACGTTTGGGTTTGGGAAAAAAATGCTTGACGGGGAGAGATGGAAGGATGAAGCACGAAGGATGAAGGATGAATCTGGAGAAATTCAGCTTTCCACCGGGTGAAGACATCCAGGTATGGGGCTATTGATGTGGTGGGCGATCGCTCCTGCACTAAAATTCGGAGTGCCGATACCATCTGCACAATATCAGATGGAGTGTTTCCCAAACTGATGATAAAAGTCAAACTGTGCAGCGATGGTAACTCAGCAGTCACGCCTAGCTGTTGATGGAGAATTTCATCCGCTTCAAATCCCGTCCAACCTAAGTCAGAAACTTTCACACTCAGCCGCGTTTTGTCAAGAGCAACAAAACCCGGTGTATTGGCAGTTCTTAACACGGATAACCCAGAAATTTGGCTAATTTGGGTAATCGCTTCCTCAGCCAAGTGTAAGGTTTTCTCCATTAGCGCTTTCCCATGCAATGCCATTTGCTGACGTGCTGCATCCAGGGAAGCCAACAACAAATAGCTGGGACTGGTAGACTGTAACAGTTGTAAAGCTTTGCTCAAGCGATCGCGATTGACTCGATTGCCTTGGACGTGCAGCATTGATGCCTGGGTGAGTGCCCCCAGTACCTTGTGGGTGGATTGTACCGTTAAGTCGGCTCCAGCGGCGAGGGCAGAAGTGGGCAAATCTGGATGAAAGGCAAAATGGGCACCGTGGGCTTCGTCTACGAGCAAAGGGATACCGTGCTGATGAGCAATTTGCGCGATCGCTCTGATATCCCCGCAAACGCCATAGTAAGTCGGGTAAACCATCATCACCGCCTTGGTGTCCGGATGCTGTTGCAGGGCGTCTGCTACCGCCGATGGGGTGATACTGTGGGCAATATTTAGCTCTAGGTCGTATTCTGGATTCACAAAAATCGGAATCGCACCCGAAATGATTAAGCCGTGGATTGCCGAGGAATGGATATTCCGAGGCAGAATAATTTTGTCTCCCTCACCACAGGTAGCTAAAATTGCCGCCATTAATCCACAAGTCGAACCATTGACCAAAAACCAAGTGCGTTCTGCCCCAAACGCTGCCGCTGCCAGTTCCTGGGCTTCTTGGATCACGCCCTCTGGGGCAAACAAGTTATCTAACTCCGGTAATTCTGGTAAATCTGCTGGAAACACAGCGCTTCCGAGCAAATCCGCTAACCGTTGGGAAATTCCTTGCCCCCGCTTGTGTCCGGGCGTGTAAAAGGGTGCATGATGCTTCTTGGCGCACGCTTGAAGGGCGTCCACTAATGGGGTAGTTGTTTGAGACCCTGGGATAAAATCCATGCTGGAAATTTTTCTAAAATCGGTGATATCCGGAAGGTAAGCGGGGGAGAAAATCCGAGCGCTTTTTGCCTTTGCCGGTTTAGGATAGATCGTTTCTGCCCAACAATTTCGTAGGGGCAGTTCAACTTGCATCGAAAAGCGATCGCAGACGAGTTAATGCGTTCTCAATACCTGCTACAGTAATGAGTTTGGATGCGGTTGGATGAATCTTCAAGTGTAAGTGTCACGGAATGTCGTTATTCCGGGGGATGTCATTGTTATGCGTTCTTACCTATTTTGATAGGGTTAAATTGTTCAATGCGATCGCCATGATTAATCCCAGTCCTAATCCTATCCCCCAACCAACCATCCCCAGCCCGATCCCCGGATCGGAGCCTAATCCGATTCCTGGATCGCCGCCAGAAGTACCAGAACCCGTACCGGGACCTGTACCAGAACCCATTCCCTCACCTGTGCCAGAGCCAGTGCCAGCCCCCGTTCCCCAGCCGATTCCCTCACCTGTGCCAGAGCCAGTGCCAGCGCCCATTCCCCAGCCGGTTCCAGGTCCGATTCCTCAACCGATTCCTGAACCTATCTAATTGATTCTACCCAGTTTTACCTCTTGAACTAAGATGCTTAGAGCCGGAATTGTCGGACTTCCCAACGTCGGAAAATCTACCTTATTTAACGCCTTGGTTGCCAATGCCAAGGCTGAAGCTGCCAATTTCCCTTTTTGCACCATCGAACCCAATGTCGGTGTCGTGTCGGTGCCAGATGAACGGTTAAACGCCCTGGCTAATATTTCCAGTTCGGCGCAAATTATCCCGACGCGGGTTGAGTTTGTGGATATTGCTGGTTTAGTGAAAGGTGCTAGTCAGGGGGAAGGACTGGGTAATCAATTTTTGTCCCACATTCGGGAAGTTGATGCCATTGTTCATGTAGTGCGCTGTTTCGAGAATGATGACATTATCCACGTTGCTGGATCTGTTGACCCAGCGCGAGATATTGACATTATTAATTTGGAGCTTGCTTTAGCAGATTTATCTCAAGTAGAGCGACGTATTGAGCGCACCCGCAAAGCTGCCCGTACCAGCAAAGAAGGACAGATTGAACTCGCTGCTTTAGAAAAATTGAGCGCTTTATTAAATGAAGGCAAACCAGCGCGTCGGGCTAACTTAAATGAAGAAGAAGCTGAAGCGCTCAAAGGATTAGGATTGCTCACAGGTAAACCAATTATTTATGCTGCCAATGTCTCTGAGGATGATTTGGCAACGGGCAATAAATATGTAGAACAAGTGCGAGAAATTGCGACCCAAGAAAATGCCCAAGTCGTAATTGTTTCTGCCCAAGTGGAAGCGGAATTAGTCGAATTACCAGAAGAAGATAAAGCTGAGTTTCTGGGTTCTCTTGGTGTGGAAGAAGGTGGATTAAAATCTCTGATTCGCGCAACTTACGAACTTTTAGGCTTGCGTACCTACTTTACAACTGGTCCTAAAGAAACTCGCGCTTGGACGATTCAAGCCGGAATGACAGCACCCCAAGCAGCAGGCGTCATCCACTCTGATTTTGAGCGCGGTTTTATTCGGGCGGAGACAGTCGCCTACCAAGATTTAGTAACAACTGGTTCCATGAATGCTGCGAAGGAAAAAGGCTTAGTCCGTAGTGAAGGGAAGGAATATATTGTCAAAGAAGGCGATGTAATGCTGTTCCGGTTTAATGTGTAGATTAGCATTATCAACTCTATTATCGATAAGTGGCTTGACGCATTTTAGCCCCCTCTCTGATTTTGTGTAGAAATGTCGTTTTATCGCGTTTCTAAAAACCCGGTTTCTTATAGAAATCGGGTTTTTCAGTATTTGTACTGAAACCGCAAAAGCAGCTAGTGAGATAGACTTTGATGAAGTTTGCTGCCAGCTTAGCGATGCAAGGATGGTAAGAAATGCTGGGATGGCTCTTTGGAGATTTTATTAAAAAATTAGAACGTGCTTCTAAAAACGTTTCGCAGGATTTCGTAAAATCGGCAGGGAAAGAAATAGGTCAATTGTTTGATGAAAAACTATATCCTTTAGCTGACAAGCTTGATTACATAGCTCAAAACCGAATCAAACAAGCAAAAAATGAAATGGAGGAATTAGAAACTAAGACGATAGGTGATATCGAATCTCTACTCAACCAGAGTGATGAAAAAGCAAAGGATGCTTTAGAAAACATTAATCAAGTGCGAGTAGCAGCGCTTAGAGATGTAAGAGAAACTATCAGAATAGCTGACAACTATTTAGAAAATCGAATCAACCAAATTTCTTTAGTAGTAATGGAAGCCTTAAAGTTAGGTAGTCAATTTACTCCCGGAGAAATTAATAACAAGTTAATCGCACCAATGTTGGCGGAAATTAATTTGCTAGAAGAAAAATTATTTAAAGATGCTAATCAGCTTGTAGATAAGATAGACGAAGCGATAGACGGGAAACTTGAACAGATTCGGAATGAGTTAAAGAAGCATTTAGCTCACGCTTTGCCGAATCCTTTTGATAAATGTAGACAGAGGCTCAAAATTGGATTGAAGCCGGGTGCTAGGCTTTCGGATATTGAACTTTATGAACTAAGCGAATGCTATGAATTGAGCAAGTTGAAGGAGAAAAGTTCTATTGACGATGTACTGAAGATTTATGGGCAACTTCAACACAATGCAGCGATGATGGCTGCTTTAGTGAAAAAATCTCCGGAGTTGAAAAGGATAGCTATTCAAGATTGGCTTAAATATGGCGTACTTTGTGAGTTTTGGCGCGGAACAATCAAGACTTATAATTCTACCGAACCTCTTTTGCTAAAGCCTGAGAAGTCGCAGCGATTTTTGACAGATAAAGAGGATACATAAAATAACAAAGAGGTTTTTTATGAGTAAAGCTGGTGCTGGAGACTGGAAAACGCCGCTTGGGTGTTATGAAAGAGCGATCGCAGAACTAGAACGAACACGCGAACAGTTTCAGGCAGAACTACAGATTTTAAAGGAGCTTCAGGCGTCTCAGGAAAATCTGAAAAAAGAACTTCAGGCTGCTAAAACAGAAATCCAAAATTGTAAGGCAGAAATTAAAACTCTGAAAGATGAGCTTCAAGCTATTAAAGCAGAGCCTATAGTGACAAAAGCAGAACTTCAGGCTACCAATGAACGCTTTGAGAATGCAGTAAAACAAGCCGAAAAAATAGCTGAATATGCTCACAAAGAATCTAAGACTGCTCAAGACACCGTTAATGCGGTTTTTGCGGAAATTAAATCTGTTAAAGCTGGAATTGAAAATGGTTCAATTGTTGCTCAGAAAGCCTTAATCTTACAAGGTAAAGATGACAACTATTGGATGAGATTCTGCCAAGTCGATAGTGTCAATCATCATTGGTTCCAAATATGGAGCAGTGATAATACATGGCACGATGTTATTCGGATCAGGGCATCATCATTTTTACGAGCCAGAGATGACAATCATTGGATGGGATGTCATCGAGTGGATAGTCGAAACAATGATGTTTTTGATATCTGGAGAGACCAAAGATGGCACTCCACTAGCCGAGTGCAGGTAGCGACTCGGTTGAGGTAGAGGCTGAGTCAACAGAGCGATCGCAATTAAATCCTCTTATGAGCGTCCTTAGCATTTCGGCAGTTCAAAATTTAATCTTGCTGATGAGCAAATTGATAAGCACCGACGAAGGAAAGGGTGTCGCTTGCTCTTGCGAGTTTGCTTTGCCAAGGGTTAACATCGAAGCATTCATCCATAATCACTGAGTTACTAGCTCTATGAAGCGCAGAAAGTTGCTTCAGTATTCGGCGTTAGGTAGTGCATCCTTTTTAGGAAACTTGATTTTACTCAGTCAAAATCAGCCAGATATTATTGCTACAAGTATGAGCAATAAGCGACTCTATGAATGGATTTTTTTATATTGAATGCCTTATGATAACGACCTTTCAAAGTTTGGCACTCCTATTATGAATATGCTTGCCAAAAGTGTGAAAAGCGACAATATTCTTGTAGCGATACAATGTGATTTTAGCGGAGCTAAAAAAATTTCAAGAAACATCCTTACTAAAGGAAATATTTCTACTCAAAGCTTAAATACAGCAAACAGCGCGAGTGAAGAAGCTTTTTCTGAATACCTTAATTGGGCTAAGTCGCAATTTCAAGCTAAAAAATGGGCAATTGTATTCTTAGGACATGGGGGTCGTTTAGATGAAATTAGCCCAGATGAACACCCTGAACCAGGCTTGAATTTAAAAACTCAGTGGATGAATATCCAAAAATTAAGCGGTCTGCTCGCAAATTTTAATCAGCAAGTAGGCAAGCGGGTGGAGTTAGTTTTCTTTCAAAATTGCAATAAAGGAACTATTGAAGCCAACTATACTTTTCGAGATACAGCGAAATATACTCTTTCTTCCCAATTACTGCTAGGTGTTCCCAATTATTATTACGAGCAATTATTTAATTTTTTGGGGCGTCAACCAGAAATTAGTGGAGGACAGCTAGCGGAAAAGATTATGGAGTTTGAATCTAGCGATATGTACCATAGCTATACCGCTATCAATAATCGTGCTATCACGCAACTATCTGCAAAAATTAATCCGCTTATTGATGCAGTTCTGGCAGCTAATATAAAAAATATAAATTTGAGCAACCTGACAACTTATAAGTATATGGGCGAACGGTTTGTCGATGTTGTCTCATTTTTTAAAACTATCACCAATCAGTCAGGCGCAAATCAAAATAGATACAATGAATTCGTTGATTTTTTAAATAATTCAATCATTTATAAAGTAAAACAAAATGGTACATTATTTCGTCCTATTCCAGAATATGAAAATTTTTCGGGGCTTGGTATCTTTTTCCCGGAAAGCAAGCAGGAGCTGGAAAAATACTGCGATTTCCAGGCTTTTGAGAACTTGAAACTTCTCAAACTTTTCGACGCAATTATCGTTAGCTGATTAGTTCAGGAAGGTGGATAGTGCCCACCCTTCCTGAATCAATTAATCTTGTTGATGAGCGAATTGATAAGCACCAACGAAGGAAAGCGCGATCGCCATCACCGCTAAAATCGGCACCGAGTACCAGGGAAACTGCGACATTGGCAAGTAAGCTGCGGCGCGTAAACCAATACTGGTATAAGTCAGAGGCAACAGATAGACGACTACTTTGAGGGCAGCCGGGAGAGTTGCAGGCTCGAAGAATGTTGCCCCTAAAAATGACATGGGGATGATTACAAAATTATTGTAAAGACCAACCGCTTCGAGCGATCGCACGCTTAAACCGACAATCACACCCAACCCAGCAAACACCGCGCAATTCAGCACGACCAGCAGTAGAAACAAAGGGTTCAAAAAACTCCAAACCTTGCCAGTAAAGAGTACCGCCACTAAAATCACCGAACCCGCCGTCATTAATCCCCGCACCACACCAGCTAGCATTTTTCCTAAGTGCAAAGCGAGAGGATGCACTGGTACCAGCAGCATTTCTTCAAAAGTTTTCGAGAACAAGCGATCGCCACAGATGGAAAATGTCGTGCCGGTGAAACTAATCACCATCGACGATAGCGCTACCATCCCCGGCAAAATGAATTCCAGATAGTTATTGTAATTACCGCTAATCCCCACACCAGGCTTGATAGAGCTACCCAACCCCAATCCAAACGCCAGAATGTAAATCAGAGGCGATATTAGCCCAGACGCCGCCACCTGCACAATTCGGACACGTAAATCTAACCAATCCCCCCAAAAAACGGTGAGACTATCGGCAATCAGAGTTTGAAACTGGGAGCTTTTTAAGGTTTTGCCCAGATGTAGCGACGTTTGTGATTTCACAGATGCAAGCCAACAACAGAGAACTGCTTAATTTTTACTTTACATTTAATCCAGTCCCCACCTAGCTTGGGACAGAAGCCAAGCAGAGGCGAGGAGGCAATGAGATTTCGCTCCCCTGCACCTCTCCCCTGTGCCTCTCCCTGCACCTCTGTACCTCCACACCCCTGCTCCTCCTACACTCGTCAGTCGAAGGCAAAATCAGTCACAATAAATCAACGACTACCTTCCCGTGCAACAGATGGAGGCTGGAGGCGATCGCTGTGCTGCAAAGATTTCTAATCATTCTTGTAATACTTGTACCTTTGGTCATTGCCTATCTGGTTAATGAAAAACGGAAAGCCAAAATTAAACAAATTAAAAATAATAGTGTTGTTTTGGTGAAAGGTGCAGAACAGAAGTATCCCAGCTTACCTCTGAAAAACTATGGAATTCCGCTGATGGTTAGGCGTCAGAATAGAGTCCAAGTTGTCTTTCCCAGACTGACGCCTGAAGGGGATGTTGAATATATTTATTCCTGGCATCCCCTCAATGATGTGGAGGTGATCGAGCAGAACTCTAAAACGAACGATCCAAAGCTGACTACCATCAAAGAACTAGCTCCCATCATTCACGAACACTGGCAATTAGAGCCAGAAATGTCCGTACTTGAGGAGCAATATCGTAAAATTAATGACTTAGCTGATTTAGTCTCTACCTCTGATGTGTATTCTGTCCAAGTAGCTACCTATGAGAAAGCTTTACTTGAGGTTGAAAAGCTGTTAAGGAAAGCCGAACAGTTACAAAAAATATATGTTCGTTTAATTAGAGAGGCTTTAATTGGAGTTAAGGTAGCTGAGTACAATCCCGATCGGCTTATCGTCTCACATCTGGCTTTTGAGTTGCAGTATCAACGAATGAAAGAAGAATATCAACATCTCAAAGATGTCGCCCATGCCTACTCCCAATTATTGAATGAAAGTAGAAACTTAGCGAGCGAGGAGTAAGCACTGGGGAGGCAAAGCAGCTACAGTTGCAAGAAATCTTGTAGAGACGCGATGCATCACTTCTGGTAGCTGGGGAAACTGTAGTTTTAAACTCTTCGATGCCTCTTTGCCCCTTTCCCTTCCTCTTTCCCCTTCTCTTCCCTTCCGCCTAGCGGCACAATCTATAGCCATACTGGGAGAAAGGAGAGCAGTTTGATTACTCCCTGTCCAGTAGGCGTGAAATTACCTAAGCGACGATGAAACGTAAATCTAGATACCCTGCCGATACTCCCTATAGTGCCCCTAAATCCGCTAAATCATCCCCTTTCAATTACACTTCCATCGCTTTGATCGGCGGCGTCTTCGTTCTGGGAATCGGGGTAGGGATTGGCTTTAGCTCTACAGCGACGTTTAGCCCAGAAAACGTCGCATCGCGTGATTTCATTGACCGTGCTGCGCCGAATCCTGAGCTTTGCGTGCAGTTTGGAGCCAGCGCGATGGTGATGGATACTCGCGTCTATGTAACCCTAAATCCCTTTAACGTTTACGTTTCGCAGCCCAATATGCGACCGGGTTGTGTTTTGCGTAGTAACAACTGGTCTATTTTGGAACAAAGAAAGCTGGTAACAGCAGATCAGGTGCGGGATTGCAAGAACCGGATGAACACCTTTGGCTATACCGGCAGTTTGGACGGGCAACCAGATATCCGCTGCATCTATCAGAATGATGGTGCCCAGAATTTCTTCCTGAATCAGCCAGGAGCAGGCGCACCGCCGCCGGAAACAAATAATTTCTAAGGGGAATGGCTAATGGCTAATCGGTAATCGGGATTGGTAATCGGGATTTGTTCGTTCCAATAACCCATTACCGATCGCCTTTGTTTGCCCTTAGCAACTCACTTTACCGCCAATCTTCGCTGAGCTGAACTTGCAGTATTTGATTCGGTTGAATAATAGCGGTTTGAGGAGCTGTCAGATAGGTGGTGGCAGCACCGGCGGCAGCGCCTCCCAACAAACCGACGCCTGAAAAGCCTCCTAATAGAATTAAGGCTAAAGCGCCAATGGCAGAATTCCGGACAACTCGGTTCTGTGAAACTTGACGGTTGCCGTCTAGGGAGTCTGATTGGGCGAGAAGGGGAAAATTGCGTCCACCCAGGCTAATCGCTTGGGTAATAAAGCGACTGCCGCGTCGGTCGATCTCAAAGCGTCCAATCACCTGCGTACCAACTGGGGCGATAAGTTTACCAGTGCGATCGCGTATTTCTTCCTCTAGCAGCAACACTTCCTGGCGCGAGACACCATCTCGCAGTGTTAAAACCTTGTCGCCCGGATAACGCAGGCTCAGCGGAGTGCCAGAAGGCAGCAGAATGTCTGGATTTAGAGATGCCGTTGGCGCTTGTATCGGTGCCGATGTGGAGCTGGAAGGATCGGGCACAACCGTCGCCGTCTTAGGTAGGGGCGGCACGACAACCATTGGAGAAGCGGTGGTTCTCGGTGCGGCGATTGTCGGTGTGGCAGGTATAGACATGGGTACGGACGCACCCGCTTCTAGAGAAGGGACTGGGGCTACTCTGGTTCTCCTTGCAGACACTTGGGAGGAATTTTCCTCCATCGGCAACGGTTGACCAAATTCAACCACTCTGGTGGCAGAGGAAGACTGAGGCTGTCTCACGGTTACTGGTGGTGCTGTAGCGATCGCGCCAGAAAGAGCAGGTACGCTCACCAACACAGGATTATTCGTCGCAATTCTCCCTGGAGGAACCGTTGGCGGCGCTAAATTGGGTAGCGTACTTGAGTTAGTCAGAGACGGCACGCTCACGACACCCGGCGTTGGGTTCTCTGGGAAGATAGGGGGAGGCAGGGACGGAGAAACCCCGCTCCTGCTGGGAGGCACTGCTTCTGGAGCGAGAACGTTAGCAATCAGGGGACGCAATACCCAGCGATTCCCAGGTTCTACTTGCAATTGCACTTGTTGGGGGGATAAAACTACCTCTGGTGCGAGATCCAGCACTATTCGGGTAATGCCAGCCTCGAACTGAGAGACTCGAATTTGGCGGATTGGGCCAGAGTAACTTTGTTGAGTTTCCACCATTCCCACTTGAGTATTGGGTAAATCCAGAACAATCCGAGACGGTTGAGCCAGAAGAAAATAACGCGGCGTTGTTCCCTCATCCAGAGTGATTTCTAACTGATTCAGCGCTGGGTCAAATCGCCAATTTGTTAACCGGGCAGCGATCGCTTTTAACTCCATGCCGCTCCCTATAATCGCGATCGCGCCAACCAAACTAAGCGTTTTCAATCTACTCATAGAAAGTCGAAATCCCAGTATCAATTTTTCTCCCCACATCGCAATTGACTGAAATAACGTTCTAGATACAACAATTGTCTCCGTAATTTCAGCGATCTACATCACAAATAAAATGGATTTATATCACCAAATCATCACATAAAAGATCACACTTCAAATACGAGTGCTATCACCCAGTAATTTCTCGGATGGTTTCATACTACGAGTATTGGCTAACTAAACTCTGAGACGTCCCATGTTCCTAAGCCGTGACAATGTGCCAATTGATGCTTCTAGCTGGGTGGAGCGGTGGAAAAAAGTCCAGAGAAAGCTTGTCAAGCGAACGATGCAGTTGCAGCAAGCCAATCGAGAACTAGCGCAGCAAATCACCGAGCGTCGGCAGGTGGAAGAGGCTTTGCAGCAAGCAGAGGAAAAGTATCGGAGTATTTTTGAAAACGCTGTCGAGGGAATATTTCAGACAACTCCGGACGGGCGTTACATGAGTGTGAATCCAGCACTGGCAAGGATTTACGGCTACGCTTCACCGGAGGAACTAATTGCCCATCTAACGGACATCAAGCACCAGCTGTACGTAGATCCCAATCGGCGTGACGAATTTCTGTATTTGCTGCAAGAACACGGTTCGGTGAGTGGGTTTGAGTCTCAGGTTTATCGAAAAGACGGCAGCATCATCTGGATTTCGGAAAATGTACGGGCAGTACGCCAAGAGCTGCGATCCGCGAAGCAATATGAAGCTGCGAGCGGCTATAGTGTGGCATACACCAGGGACGAACAGTGCTTCGGGCATACATTAGGTCATACATTATGCGATCGCGCGGGTGCCTTACTCTACTGCGAAGGCTTCGTCACCGACATCACCGAACGAAAATCTGCTGAAGCAGCCTTAAAAGCATCGGCAGTAGAATTCAAACAACAAGCGAACCATCTGCAATTAGCTCTGTGCGAACTTCAACAAACCCAGACGCTTCTGATCCAAAGTGAAAAGATGTCTAGTCTAGGGCAGTTAGTTGCTGGGGTTGCCCACGAAATCAACAACCCAGTTAACTTTGTTTGCGGCAATCTGGTTCATGCGAATCAATATGCCCAAGATTTGCTAAACCTCCTACAGCTTTATGGCAAACATTATCCCCAGCCAGTGCCTGAGATTGAAGAGGAAGCTGAGGCAATCGATCTGGATTTTTTAATTTCGGATTTCCCCAAAACCTTATCCTCCATGCAAATCGGGGCTGACCGCATTCAGCAAATTGTCCAGTCCCTGCGAAACTTCTCGCGGATTGACGAAGCCCAGATGAAGGCAGTTGATATCCACGAAGGCATTGACAGCACGCTACTAATTCTCCACAGCCGCTTGAAATCCAGAGGAGTCAATACGGGGATTGCCATTCTCAAAGAATACGGCGATTTGCCATCCATAGAGTGTTACGCCGGACTCCTCAACCAAGTATTTATGAATCTCATTTCTAATGCGATTGACGCCCTGGAGGAGACAGAGGCGCGAAGAGGCAGCGCACAGGAGATGCTACATTCTTCCTTGCTCGGCTCTTCCCCGGCTCCCCTGCCTTGTATTCGGATTCGTACCGATGTCCTCGACAACGGAAAAGCAAGTATCCGGATTATCGACAATGGCCCCGGAATGAGCGAAGAAATCCGCACTAGAATTTTTGAACCTTTCTTTACGACAAAGCCCACTGGTAAAGGCACGGGGCTGGGTTTGTCAATCAGCTATCAAATCATTGTCGAGAGACACGGCGGCGTTTTGAAGTGTAATTCAGCACCAGAGCAGGGAACCGAGTTCGTCATCGAAATTCCGATTCGGCAGTAAATTTAGGAATAAGTATCTTTTAGCAGGTTGGTACCGTCTAGTTTCGCGCCTGTCAGGTAAGCCCCCCAAAAGTTTGCTCCGTCCAAGTTTGCCCCGCTCAAGTCAGCTTCTGTCAAATCTGCCATTTTCAAGTTTGCCCCGCTCAAATTGGCACCCCTGAGATTTGCCCGAAACAAATTCGCTCCACTAAGATTCGCCCCGCTCAAATTTGCTCCACTGAGATTGGCTGTGCCTAAACTTGCCTCCATTAAAGAGGTTTGGCTCAGGTTAGCTCCACTCAAGTCAGTTTCGCTGAGCGATCCCTCCTGGAAGTTCGCTAGACTCAGATTTACGCCTTTAAGATCGGTTCCAATTAAGTCTGCACCTTTAAAATCTCGTTCTCCCGCCGCATATCGCTCCAGCAGTTCATCCTTCTCAACGATCATCCACTCCTCCTTTTCTGGTTGGTTAATGTAGCTTGGCGCAACTGCTGAAATTTTTGGTAGTGGTAAATCTGTAGCGCTCGGTTGGGTTCTGAGGCAGCAAAAGAGTTTTTTCATTCAAAACTCAGACGCGAACTGACAAGTCAGCGCTAGGCTAACGCCTCGCTTCGCTGTTTTCATGCCCAAAGGGCTGTACGCTATCGCTGCAAGTCTTTTCCAACTTAAAACTTTTTACCACTTACCCAAAAACTGTTATTCCCATATCAATTAGGATTGCTATATTAGCCCTCAGCATAATACGGTTACGTTGGAGTGCAACACTTCTTATGGCGGTAAATGACAGCACAATTAAGCTCGATCAGTTTTTAAAGTGGGTAGGGATGGCGCAGACGGGTGGGCAAGCTAAGCTTTTGATTCAACAGGGTTTTGTTCTAGTCAACGGCACCCTGGAAACCCGGCGAGGACGACAGTTAGTTTCCGGCGATCGCGTAACGGTGGGAAAACGAACTGTTGAGGTTGAGTTGAACAATGTTGAGTCCTAGCAACTTAGAAATTTGTTCCTTTTAACAGATGTCGTCGGATTGCGTTGACGTAAGCAAAGACTGGAAATTGATAATACTCAACAACAACATCTACGACAAAAGCAAGATGAGCTAAAAAGGTTAACCCAATCCAAAGAGTAGGCACCCAAGATAAGGGAGTACCGGGTATTGGGGGGAAAAAGTAGGTAGACAAGGCAACAAGAGTAGTCGGTAATAAGACTAAGGCAACTGCTGCCAACCCAACACCCCAACCCAACTCATTCCCCTTACGATGGGCACCTTGCCAAGTTCGACCATTCCAGCGCCAAGTTATTGGTGATGCGCTATCTGCCATTTTCACAGATTGTTGAATCGGATCGGCAGTGAAAATATGATTACAAAAGTTACAAGCCCATGCCTCCATTAACGGCATTGCTGCAATCTCACCGTGCCGACAAACTGGACAAGTGTAAACACCGTCCAACCTAAAATTGTTGTCTGGATTTATTGAATGAAACATCCGCTTAACAAGTATGAAAATTAATCAAGGCTTTCTTTGAATTATAATAACAACCAAATATTTGCGGTTTAATCGTTGGAGTGATTTATGATTAAATCTAGACAATTTATATAAAAAAAAGACTGGAAATTTTTAATATTTATGCAGAAAAAGATTGGTGGATAGATAAAAGTTTAATCTTATCGTTGTTGCTGAAGCAGTGATTCAAGAAAGTTTGATGGGTTTACAGTGGCTGAAAATGCTGCGGTTAGTAGCTGATTTTATAGCTGGAGTGGTGACGCTGAGGTAGCGAAGCGATCGCTAGTCCTCCTCAAAAATTGCCCCTCGCTGCTTGAGATCGAGCTTCATTGCCTCAGAAAGCCCCAAAACTCCTTCAAACAAAGCATCCTCCACATTTGCACCCTTGAAATCGGCACGCTTAAGCTCAGCCTCTTTGAAATTTGCGCCGCTCAAGTTAGCACCGCTTAAATCAGCATCGCTGAGATTGGCAGCCGTCAGGGAGGCATTCGTCAAATTGGCATTGGGAAGGTATGCACTGGTTAAATTTGCACCGCTAAGGTCGGCACTAGTTAAATTGGCACGGGGCATTTTAGTCCGCAAATCTGCTTGAGTAAGGTTCGCGTGCAACAGATGAGCATCTCGCAGATTCGCATTACAAAGGCAGGCATGGGAAAGGTTGGCACCGCTTAAGTTGGCACGGCTCAAGTCGGCAAAGGTGAGATCGGCATTGCTGAGATTGGTATGATTGAGGTCAGCGTTGCGGAGGTTGGCGCTGCGAAGGTTAACACCACTCAAGTCGGCTTCAGCAAAATCCTCAGATGGATTGATGCCCATCATCTTCGCGCCGCTGATGAAGTCATCTGCCTTGGCTGCTGCCAACAGTTCCCGTATGATTGTTAGATACTGCTGCTGGTAATCACGAGCCGTCGGCAAGTCTCCGAGGGCGGTGTAAGCAAGTCGGAGATTTTTAAGCGCCTGTCCTTCCCCTCGAACGTCTTGTAATTCTTTGGCGATCGCTTTTGACTGGTGAAAGCAGAGAATCGCTTTTATATGTTCTTCCAAAGAATGATAAGCCGCCCCTAAATTCGAGAGCGTTTGCACCTCACCTGGACGATCTTGGAGTTCCCGCACAATCGCTAACCGTTGTTGCTGATACTCAATCGCTTTTGTATCCTCACCGAGAATGTAGTAAGCATTTCCCAGATTTCCCAGCGCATTTGCCTCGCCGCGCCTGTCTTGGATACGTTGAGCGATCGCTAAGTGCTGTTGATAGAATGCGATCGCCTGAGGTAAATCTCCTAAAGCCTTATACGCAGCCCCCAAATTGCCTAAAGCCGCTCCCTCAACGATACTCGCTTCGCTGCCTCGACAGAGGCTAAGTGCCTGTTGCCAAGACTGCATTGCCTCTTGTAGAGATGTAAGAATCTTTGTTTCTACATACGTCTGATATTGCTCAATTCCTTGTTTCAGTAGTCGGTTCGCTTCGTCGATCATCACCGCAATGTACAGATGAAGTAAAGCTTTTCGAGGCTCAAACTTTTCGCTCCCCGGCATCCTCTTCACTCCCGAATCCTCCCCTACAAGGCAGGAACAAAGATTAAATTTTTTTAGGCTGGAGAGGGGCTGGCTCCCCTTCCTAGTTAGGGAAGGGGCTGAGGGTTAGGTTTTTTTGAGTCCACTGAGAACCGCTAGCAGCAGAGATTTTCTCAGGCTTTTGAAGCCATGCGCTCCGCACAGGTTCCAGTCAAACAAGCTCGATCCAAAGTTACACCAGTCAAGTTAACACTATCTAACTCAGCGCAGAGCAAATTTGCTCCTGTCAAATTTGCTCCGGCAAGATTTGCACCCCGCAAGTCTGCTTCTTCTAGATTTGCTTCGCTAAGCAAAGCGCCACGTAAATCCGCTTGGCTTAAGTCTGCACCTTGCAGATTGGCACCGCTCAAGTTTACACCCCGCAAGTCAGCGCTCCGCAAATCCACGCCTTGCAAGTTGACACTCATTAAGTTGGCACCACTCAAGAAAGCACCAGCAAAAGACGCTTGAGTGAGCTTGGTTCCCATCAAGTTAGCGCCTCGCAAATTTGCCCCGCGCAAGTCAGCACCGCATAAGTCAGCTTGCATCAAGTTAGCGCCCAGCAGGTTTGCCCGCAAGTCAGCGCCTACAAGTTGCGCTTCGATTAAATTTGCACCATCAAGACGGGCGCGTTCCAAGTTGGAGCCACTAAAATTTGTGCCGACGAGGTTGGCACCGGCGAGATTGATACCTCGCAAATCTACTCCTGAAAAATCTTCATCTTCTAAATCTGTACCTGGCAGTTGCTTGAGTTTGCCGGAGCGAATTGCTTCAATGTCCATTTGCTAATTGCTAATTGCTAATTGAAGGATTGCTAATGAGGAAAAAAGTTTTAAGTTGTAAAAGGCTTGCGGTTATCGCGTCTGAGTATGGCATTAAAAAGCTCTCTTTTCACTCAAAACTCATAACTCATCACTTTCATTACCCATTGCCCATTAAGGATGGTTGCACTGCTGTCCCGGCATAAAGATTTGCATCCAAGAGCCACATTCCCGCCGTCACTTTGCTTGGCGTGACAGGTAGAGTCAAACCCTGTTGCATCCCCATGACGAGGAGTGATAGAGTTTCAACCAATTTGGGATCGAAGCGATCGCCCTGTTGTTGCCGACACTCTTCTAAAGCTTTGGATAAATTCTCTTCGCTGTCGGGATTGGCATTTCTCGCTTGCGCCAGTCGCCACTGAAAGTCTGAGACTAATTCCAAAATTCTCGATTCCAAGGGAATTTCATCACCCGCTAACCCGGCTGGCTCACCCGTCCCGTTCCACCACTCGGTTTGGTGAGTGACGATTTGGGCAACTGCCCGCAGTTGTGACATTCTTCTCAATACTTGCGCTCCTGGCACCAACGGACAAGTCAGCGCACAACTCGGTGCCTCCTCGTCGTAGCGACTCGACTTAGCCGCAGCCAATACACTTTCCGCCCCCTGCAACGGATCGATGCGGTGCAGCAACCCGGCAAGGCGCAGGCGTTTCATCTGCCAAGCGGGTAAATCGAGCATTTGCCCGATCATTTCGGAGAACGCTACCACTTCTGCTGCTGCCATTGGGTTAGTGACATCTGCCATATCCATGAGTTGCGCCATCCGCAAGAATGCCTGGATTTCGTTGGAAACTAAGTTCCGATCCAGCGCTTGTTGGCGAGATCCGGCGGGGATGTCTAGATTGGTGCCGGTTGATATATCTTCTTGCCCATGCTGGAGATACTCCACTACGGAAGACACCACTGCACCGAGATGGTGAGGGGTTCCTAAGGAGGGCTGCATGGACTCCTTGCAGGCGATGAGTTTTTTCTCTAGTTCCGGGTTGTAGCGACCAATATGGGCGATCGCTATATCCACCGTTTCTTTCACTAACTCTGGCTCAAACGTCCACAGCCCATAGAATTTGCGCTCCAAGTCAGACGCGGGTAGCCCTGCTGCACCATAATCTTCTTCCGAAAGCTCTTGACACAGCACCATCGCCGTGTATGTCGGCGAAAAGATGATTAAGTGCCACTCTTGGGCAACCGGATCGGAGGGATCTAAGCCCACTAAATCCACGTTTGGGCGTTGGCTAGTTGGGTGTTCGGTAAACCCCGAATCTGACGCCGCCATAATCGCGATCTGAGCTGCTTTCTGTGCGATGTCTCCATAACGATCGGCTTCTTGCAGATACCATTTTCCTCTTTGAAAAGCGGCAATGGTCAAGGGAGAACTGTCCTCCGTTAAGATGTGGTCTTCTAGCGCATGGCACAGGGCAACGAGGGTGTTTTTGTAGTACACCCCAAATCGAATTGGTCTTTTACTCGATCTGTGGGCAACTTCTAGCTGTTGCAGAATGGAGCCTTCTAACATAATTTTGGTTTTATTAAATGAACCGCAAAGACGCAAAGAGCAAGGGAAGAAGAGCAATGCAGACTAGGGTGGGCAATCGCTACTTAGCTATTTATGAAGCTAAGATACCGTAACTAGGTGTTTTTCTTTTGGCTGAATCGGTGCCGCAAGGGCTTCTTCTAAGTCGGCACAACCAAGTTTTTCCTCTAGAATTTTCATCACTTCTCGCCCGAAATCGTTGGGGTTTTGCTGCCATGCTTGCAGGCAAACTTCCCCAAAGAATGAGCCGAGGGGTTCTGGATTCCAAAGTAATTTTTTGGCTGTCCACGGCATAATGCTCATGGGATTGTATCCGGGTTTAAGGACATTCTGCTCGAAGGCATATTCTTCTAAATGAGTATGAGGTTGTAAGCCAATAAAGAAGATTGCCGGTTCGACTTTATCTGCACCAAAGATCCGCTCTAGTTCCCGGTGGTAGGCAATGGTTTGCCGAATCGTTTCATGCGTTTCGTCGATTACATTAAATGAGTAATTGACGGAAACTAAATCGTTGAAACCTGCTGCTTTTAAGTCGCGGCAATTTTCTAAGACGGTTCGCAGGTTATAGCCCATCCGCATCTTCCGCACAAGTTCTTGGGAACCGCTGGTAATGCCGATTTCAAAGTAGTTCATGCCGGTTTTTGCCATCAAGTCGCATAACTCAGGCGTTAAATTGTCTGCCCGAATATAAGCTGCCCAATGGATATCTTTCATCCCAGCATCGAGGATTTTCTGCAATAGCTCAACGGCGTCATCGATAAATTTCCGAGCTGGGATAAACTGAGCATCGGTAAACCAGAAGTTGCGAATCCCTCGGTTATAAAGTTGTTGCATCTCTGCGACAACTTCATCGGCTGGGTTAATCCGTACCTGCTTGCCCTCAATCACTGTATAAATGCAGTAACAACAGTTGTGGGGACAACCCCGCTTTGTCTGCACGCCGACGTAGAAATCTTCGTCTTGCAGATAATATTGAAACTCAGGCCAAATCGTTTCGATGTAGTCGTAATTGCAGGCAGTTTTTTCGATATTCGTGGGACGTTCGTGGATCATGCGATCGCGTGGCGTTGTCTCTCCCACCACATAGCATCGTTCATCCCGAAAATCTTGCCCTCGCAGCATTTTCTCCAGCAGCGCTTCGCCTTCACCCACCGAAACAACTGTCCCGGATGGCAGACTCTTACCGAGTTGTTCGTAAAATACGCTCACAGCACCACCACCGACAACGGCTTTGGCTTCTGGATGATATTTTTGAGCGCGTTTGAGTCCCCGTTTGATTAATCCCAGGTTGCGCCACAGTTCGGTGTAGTATGCCGTGGTGACGCGCAACCCTCCCAGTGCCCCGCGCAATTTCAGCAGCGGATTTTTGGCGTAGTAAAACTCAAAGGCGTGCTGGAGTGGGTTGCCACCTCTGCCGCCCACGGGCGCATAAATCTGAATATCGCGCCAGGAAAATACCAGCAATGTGGGTTTGAATTCATCAACACACGTATCCAACGCCCCAGTGAAATCTAGAGGCGGCACGGTTCCTAAGTCAAAGATCCGCTGTTCGACTTCTGGGAATTGCTTGTGTACGTGATCGGATAAGTAAACCACTCCGATGGGAAAAATCGGGTTGCAGGGGAGGCGGACGTAGAGAATTCGATTATTCATCGTGTTTTTTTGTATCTAAATTTACTACTACTGAGATGGAAAGCGACAAATGCGATCGCTTTCTCAAAAATTATTCTGGCTATGACTTGCTCTCAGGATTCGAGCCATGTTTGGTATCTTTAGCGACTAGATGTGAATCCGCCATTGACCCGCAGGACTTACTGGCGACAGCAGCACCTCTGTATCTATAAATGAAATGATTCTGAAAGGTCTTTATATAACTTTACGATAACATTGACTATCCTCAGTCTTGCCCTGATTTTGGTTCTGGAGCCAAAAAAGAAAGCCGAACACTGCAAAATCGATCTCTAGTGGCAGCCGGTTCTCAACAAAAAGTCAAAATTCAGCACCAATTCATTGCTTATCCTGGAAAAACCTTGGCTTCGCTTGCATTTTCATCTGGCAATGCTGGCATGAGACGTGAGGGAGGTATTTTTACCGGGAGTCATAGTGCGAGTCGGAAGCTTAAGCACGGAAAATTGCCGTTACAATCGCCAGTAGCAAAGATTACTAAAACGGGAATTTTTTCCTCTAACTTTGGGGGGATATCTCACCAGAATATTCAGTTGGTATTCGTGTTTACAACAAGCCGGGATCGCCGAATGTTAGCTTAGTTATGGTAATCCTAGGCAGTGGCGCAAAGCTCCTCAGCAGTTATGGCTCAAATACTCGATCCCCTTCCTTCTGGTAACAGCGATCGCATTCTGTGCTGCTACGTTAATGCTACAAGCCACATTCAAATTGCTCGGATCTCTAACATTCCGAACTGGTACTTTGAGCGCGTTGTCTTTCCAGGACAACGCTTAGTGTTTGAAACAATGCCCGAAGCGAATCTGGAAATTCATACAGGGATGATGGCAAGTGCCATCCTCTCAGATACCATTCCCTGCGATCGCTTGTGTATCAGTGAAGGCAATGATTCTGAGTCAAATACAATCGACCTACACGATGAGGAAAAAAAGATAATAAACGATAATACCCGGAAGCTTGAAATCCAGAAAAAGAGAAATTTAGAAACCGTAGAATCTTTAACAACCGCTTATATTGGCTAGTTTTGCTGAAAAAATTCAGTAATTTCAGGGTTGTCATAAGCGACAGCTCTTTTTTATAGGATTTTTAGAGATTAGCGATTAGCTTTTAGGGAAATTCACTGGTTAATTCTCGTATACGTAGATAGACAAATTCTTTTTTCTCAGCGATCTAGCAGTCCTATTATGATTCGTAAAAGCGAGATCCTAGGGCAACTCTTCCGAAGTCGGGGAGCTAAAGGGCTGGTATCTCTCCGCTAAAAGTAGGATTGCTATTGCACCAAGCGAACAGCTTAAGATGAAAAGTAGATGCTGCTGTAGCTGAATGTAAGTAAGTAACGAGTGAATCTACCTTCTTTTCTCTGGCTCTGGAAAATTGCTGCATGGTCGATGGGCTTGTCGATATTAGCCTACCTATTGCTGGGAGTTACTGGCAGTTGGATGTTTGCGGCTCGTCAGCAAAGAAGTTCGCAACCGCGATGGTTGCGTCTTTTTCACTACGCCACTGGCGCAATTCTGGTGGCTCTCGTCTTGCTGCTGCTCGCCATTGGGATTGTCGGCACGTTAGGTCATTATGGCAGCCTCGCTCATTCGGCGCACTGGATTGCCGGGTGGGCAGTGGTTGTATTAGTGTTGCTCTCAGCGGGAAGCGCAATTCTGATTAATCCCAACCGAGCTTGGGCGCGTTCGGTTCATATTGCAACCAATCTAGTGTTATTCGTAGGATTAGCTTGGGTTTCGTTAACCGGCTGGAGCGTGGTACAAAAGTATTTACCCTAGATTTAACCTTACTAGGATGGTCACAGACTAAAGTCTATGCTGTTTAGATAACCATCTTTCTTCGCAAAGCCTGTGAGCATGGATGGGGAAACCCCCGCCGCTACAGAGCTTTTTCACGGAGCAGGCTGGAAATCCGTCGGTGGGGTGAGTGGCACTAACCGAAAATTCGTGAAAATACACAAAGTTATTTCCTTAAGCGAACAGCTTAGGGTTTTTGACTCGACTAAGATGAATTAAAGTAAGCCTTTACCGCTGAGCGATGCGCGATCAAATAATCCCAGGCGTGATTTTCGTAGTAGCTCTTGCTATTTTTTTAGGCGGTATCGTGGGCGTGCGCTTCCCCCTCGGTAGTGAGAGTGCGGGGCAAGTAGTTCCTGCGGGTAGTCAAACGACAACACCATCGCCCTCTCCTACACCGACCACTACGGTTAGCCCAGTTCCAACCGTAACCCCTACGGCAACAACCCCTCCAGTAACGCAACAGCAACAACAACAACAACAACCTGCAACCCGCAGCAATCCTTATACCCCATCGCAGGTAGACCTACCACCCGAAGAAGATCCGGTGCCAGCGTTGTGGTAATCGGCTTTTAGAAATTGCAAAGGAATACAACGTGCGATGGAGTCGCTACACGAGGTTCGTGTAAGCGATCGCATTCCTCTCGCCATAAAGTCGTATCGTCGCCTACAGTAAGACAAGCGCGAACCGACAGGTCGGCGCTTCGCTATCGCCAAGGTTAATACTTATAGAAATATGGGCGGCTTTAATCTCGCGTTCTGCAAGAAAATCAGCCGCTTATGCCTGCAACTTTAATAACGACAAACCTTTTTATAAGACTTTTAAAGTTAATTTTTTATTCTACGATTAGAATTAAATAGCTTACGACCTATTCTTAACCAAAATCTAATTTTAATTAGTTAGAATTATTTCTATTTGTTTGTTGGCAAAAATTATGCGGCGACGCCATTTTTTTTGGTATTCCCTAATATTAATCACAAGCTGTACCGCAGCAAGTAACCCTAATGATAGAGATTCGCCTTCAAATGCCAGAAATTTCCCTGAAAAGCTCCGATTTACAGTAACCGAGATTCCGAGCCTTGAAGAGTTGCAGCGTAATTATGGGGGATTGCGGACGGCACTAGAGGAGGTACTGGAAACGAAACTTGAGTTTGTTCCCGTTGAAACATACATCGCCGCCGCCGCCGCCTTACAGTCAGATCAGCTGGATCTTGTTCTCACAGGCCCCTCGGAATATGTAATCATGCGTGCTAGGACAAATGCGGTTCCTGTCATCGGCATCACTCGACCAAACTACCATGCAGCTATCTGTGTCTCTGCTAACAGCAAGATCGAGTCAGTAGCACAGTTGAAAGGTAAAAAAATTGCCATGTGGCAGTTAGGCTCAACCAGCGGTTATCTGGGTCCCACCAAGTTTTTGATTGATGCTGGATTAGATCCTAAATCTGACCTAAAAATCCTCATGTTAGGAAGTCAGGGACTACCCGCCTTGAAAAAAGGTGAGGTTGATGCTTGGGGAGGGTCTACTGTTAAGTATGAGAAATTCCTCCAAGATGAAGGCTTATCTGAGAGTGAGTTACCGCTAATCGTGAAAGGGCCGCTTCTCCCCAAGGACTTATTTGTTGCTAGTAGTAAGCTCGCTCCTGAATTCGTTAAAGAGATGAGAGATCGCGCAATTAAAAATCAGGACAAACTAATTCAAAGTCTTTTATCCGTCGAGGAAGGTAAGTACAAAGGCTCTCAGATAGTTCCGGCGAATGATGCTGATTACAATATGATTCGCGAGGTCTATAAAGCTATTGGACAAGGTAGTTTTGTTCAATAGCTTTAATCGCTTGATTTGACTATTTTTGGATATTTTTCTTGTTTTTTTAAACCTCTAGACTTTCCTCAATGGATCTCAAAAGACATGGGGTTGCAGATAAGCCTAACTTAGATAACCAAGGGAACACCTTGAAATTTTCTACAAACTGGGTAAGACGCTTCATTCCGCGCTTGAGTATAGCCAAAAAAATTGGTTACGGTTATTCCTTGGCTATCGGCATAGCGGTTTTAGGAACAACGATTGGTCTAATTAGCGGAGACTATTACGAAAAGAAGGCTCAAAAGCAGCTAATAATTGCCGAGAAGCAGCAAAATCTCCTCAGTAACTTAGAAAATGCTGTTGGTGAACTGCGAGCGCACCCACAGCGGCTGGTTATTGTACTAGGAGAACCAATTTGGTTTGACTACGAAACTGCTAAGTTTTTTACAAGTGTTAGTCGGAGCCAGACAATATTATCAGAATTCCACTCTTTTATAGACAGCTACCCCGATAATTTAGCAACAAAGCCTACAGATTTAAAGAATTTATTGAATGGTTATGAAACCAATACCGAATCCTACACTCAGTTAATTAAGTTTCTCTGGCGGCAGATTGATCCCGCTAACTTGAAAACAGAAGAAATTTCGGTAGCGCAGCAAAAGTTCTTGAATTCTATCACAAGCAAAACAGCGACTAATATCATTGTTAGTTTCGACCGATTAGCAGAGAGTTTAACTAGGCTGAAAGAGACAGCAGAATCTCAACAGATAGAAGCAAAAAACAAGCTTGGGCAAGCTGAGACACTAAGGCTGCAAATTATTGTTGGGAGTATGCTGCTGTCAGTGGCGATCGCGGTGGCGTTGGCGATTATTACGGCTCGTGCGATCGCTCGTCCCCTCGAAGCAGTCACTCAAGTTGCCAGAGCCATCACTCAAGAATCTAATTTTGACCTCCGCAGTCCAGTTACCACTGAGGATGAAGTGGGGTCATTAGCAACCTCTCTAAATTGCCTAGTGCAGTGGGTAGGAGAATATACCCACGAACTAGAGTTAGCTCGTCAGACACTAGAGGAGCGAGTAGAACAACGAACCGAGGAATTGACACAAGCGCTTCAAGAACTCCAACAAACCCAATCTCAACTCATTCAAACTGAAAAAATGTCCAGTTTGGGAGAGCTAGTTGCAGGTATCGCTCATGAAATTAATAACCCCATCAATTTCATCTACGGTAATCTGGAACACGCTAACGTTTATACGCAAGAACTGCTTAATTTAGTACATCTGTATCGGCAGCAGTACCCTCACCCTACCCCTCTTCTTCAACACGAGATTGAAGCAATTGACGTGGACTTCCTTACGGAAGATTTTACCAAAATCCTGTCTTCTATGAAGATGGGCACTGAACGTATTCGGCAAATTGTTTTGTCTTTGCGAAACTTCTCCCGGCTAGATGAATCTGAGATGAAACCAGTCGATATCCATGAAGGGATAGAAAACACGTTGTTGATTCTCAATCACCGCCTTAAGCGGGGAATTGAGGTAATCAAAGAGTATGAAGATTTGCCTCTCGTTGAGTGTTACCCAGCTCAACTCAACCAGGTATTTATGAATATTATCAGTAATGCAATTGATGCTTTGGAAGACACCAAGAGCAAAAATGAGAGACAGGAAGAAGCGGAAGCAATAAACAAGGGCTTTCCCATCCAAAATAAAAAAATAATAACCGAAAAATCGCAGATTCTGATTCACACGGAACGGTTCAAGTCTAACTATATTCGGGTAAGAATTCGAGATAATGGTTTTGGAATTCCTTTGGAAATTAAAGACAAGCTGTTTAATCCCTTCTTCACAACGAAGCCGGTAGGTAAAGGCACTGGCTTAGGACTCTCCATCTGCTACCAAATCGTTGAAAAGCACAAGGGGAAAATCGAGGTAATTTCGGAGTTTGGACAAGGAACAGAGTTTGCGATCGCATTGCCGATAAAAACTCACAACTAGCGTTAGGTCTTAAAAGAACTGCTATAGCAATCCGATTTGAGTTGTGAGATGCCAGCGAAAGCGAGATCCTAGGGCAACTCTTCCGAAGTCCGGGATCTCGGTTTCGCTGTGAAGAGCGCATCCCTTTGCTAAGGCTACAAAAAAGGAGGCAGAAGTTTATCTGTTGCAGACAAACAACAAAATAGTATATCGCTTCACGCGCAAACCCCGTCCTCTCTATCGTTGCCTCGCAGATGGATGTTAAATTGTTTAAGATCCTCTGCAAAGACTTTCACAGCTTGCCCCCAAAGAGCGGCTGCTGTCTTGAAAGCAAAGTTTTTTCTAAATAACTTTAGCAGGAGTCCTACGACCCACTCTCCCCCATTGAGATAGAGCAAAGATGAATCGTGCCTTTTCACCCCTCCAACAGTTTCTAATCACTTGGCTGCTCGTTCTAACAAGCGGTTGGGTGACGATTTTGGCTCTGAGATATGTGGGTGAGTTGATTAGCATTTTGCTGACCGCCGGACTGATTGCATTTTTTCTTAACTATGCTGTTGCCGTTTTGCAAACTTTCTTGCCCCGGAGTGTGGCAGCAATCTTAGTTTATTTAATAGCAGGCTTAACTCTGGTACTCATTGGCCTGACTGTAGTACCGCCAGTGTTTAATCAGGGGCGGCAATTGGTGACAAATTTACCTTCGCTCCTAGAGTCTGGACAACAGCAATTAGCCGCCTTCCAAGCTTGGAGTGCCGAACACAATTTACCGTTTGACGTGCGAATTTTGGCTTCTGAGTTGTTGGCACGAGTACAAGCGCAAGCCCAAGCGATCGCTACCAGAGGTTTTGGCTTAGTATTAGGCACTTTTAACTGGTTTTTTGACTTAATTCTAATTCTCGTTATTTCTTTTTATATGCTCATTGATGGTGAGCGAGTTTGGCGGGGACTGACGAGTATTTTCTCATCCAAAATTAAAGATGGTTTGACAGAATCATTGCAACGAAATTTGCAGCGATTTGTGTCAGGTCAGGTGTTATTGGGTGTGTTTATGGCAACGACTCTTTCCCTCGCATTTTGGGCATTGCACGTGCCATTCTTCCTAGTATTTGCGGTTTTTATTGGGTTGATGGAAATCATTCCCTTTATCGGAGCAACTTTAGGAATTGCCACGGTTGTGATTGTGGTAGCGTTTATCAATTGGTTTCAGGCGCTGCAAGTCTTAGCCATAGCGATCGCACTTCAGCAGATAAAAGATAATTTGGTCGCACCCCGAATTATGGGCAATTTGACAGGTCTATCGCCAGTGATTATCTTTGTCTCTCTCCTACTCGGAGCGAAATTGGGGGGATTGTTAGGAGTGATTCTAGCAATTCCCCTAACAGGTGTCGGGAAAAGTCTTGCAGAAATTGTCCTCGATCCCATGCTGCCACCTCAAACCGGATCGTTTTTTCACAACCCCTTTGCGAAGGAAGTCGTTATCACCACAGAGGAGCAAAGGGGAATTCCTAGCAATTAGCAATTCCTTAAATTTCCTTAACCCAAGATTGAATGCGGCTGAGCGCTGTTTCTAACGCAGATACTATCTCAGTCGCTCCTCCAAGTTGGTACTGAGAGGCGAGTTCCTCCAGCTTTTGGGCATTGCTTCGCATCCCCTCTACTCCGACGTTGGCACTCGCACCTTTGATGTGATGAGCTTCTTTTGCAAGACTATCAAAGTCATTGATAGCGATCGCTCTTTTCACCGATTCTAGATGAGCCTGAACTTCCGTGAAGAACATTTGCAACAGTTCCAACTCAAACTCCCTGCTGCCCTCAGAAAGTTGATGCAGATGTTCCCAATCCACTAAATCTTGTAAAGACGAGAATCTCGTTTCTACATCTTCCCGTGTGGCAATACCGCCACTGGTGGGATTTGCATCCTGAAAAATGACTTTCGTCCAATGCTCAATTACCACTGCTAACTGTTCCCTTGATACTGGCTTACTCAAATAGTCATCCATCCCAGCATCAAGACAGCGTTTGCGGTCTTCTTTCATCGCGTTAGCGGTTAGAGCAATGACAGTGGTACGGCGCGAACCTTCTCCTTGTCGCCGCCGAATCTCTCGCGTTGCTTCATAACCATCGAGAATCGGCATCTGACAGTCCATCAGGACTAAGTCATAGGGAATTTTTTCCAATAACTCTACGACTTCCTTCCCATTCGCAGCGACATCGGCTTCATAACCCAAAGTGTTTAGCTGCTTGAGGGCAACTTTTTGATTAATCAGATTGTCCTCAGCTAGCAAAATTCGCAACTTGCTTTGGGGAATTGGAATTCGGGAAGGTTGGGGTGAAAAATTCTTCTCCTCTACTTCTTTGCCTACCTCTTTGCCTCTGTCCCGCTGTTCCTCTTGCTTCCCCAAGATGGAGACAATGGTATCCAATAAGCGAGATGGCTTGACTGGCTTAATCAAATGGGCAGCAAATCCTGCCTTCGTCGCCCGTTGTGCCTCCCCTCGCTGATCGGCAGAAGTGAGCATAATCAAGGGTAAATTAGCCAGCATAGGATTTCCTTTGATTTGCTCGCCCAAAGTAATGCCATCAACGTTGGGCATTTGCATATCAATCACCGCCACATCATAGGGAATTCCCCACTCCAGAGCTTCTTGCAAAACTCTCATGGCGGCGGCAGCACCATCCGCCTCATCTACTTGCATTCCCCAGTGCGCCGCCTGAGAGCGAACCACTTTGCGGTTCGTGGCATTGTCATCAACTACTAGCAGACGCCGTCCCGCTAGATTGGTAGAAGTTTGGATGGGTGGTGTTATCCGTTCCGCTTGCTTTTTGAAAGGCACTGTAAACCAAAACTTGCTTCCCTTCCCTGGTTGGCTCTCAAAGCCAATTTCTCCTCCCATTAAGGTGACGAGCTGTTTGCAGATGACCAGTCCCAAGCCGGTGCCGCTATACTGGCGCGTGGCAGAGGAGTCTACCTGGGAAAAGGGTTGAAACAATTGGCTCATATTTTCTGGGGTGATGCCAATGCCCGTATCGGTGACAGAGAAGCGAATCGTTACCACGTCCTCTGATTCGCCCTTCCCAAGAGAATTTGCGGCGGTGTCTGATTGTAGTTCTGCCCTGACCACAATTTCACCAGCGTTGGTGAACTTAATGCCATTGCCAATCAGATTGGTGAGAATTTGCCGCAGACGACCGACATCGCCTTGGAGGTGGGTGGGAACGTTGCGATAGACCAAGGCAGCAATTTCCAGATCCTTGGCATGAGCTTGGGGAGCTAATAAATCTAAGACTTCTTCTACACAAGTAGATAAGTCAAAGTCTAAAACTTCCAGATCCATCTCTCCAGCCTCTAGTTTGGATAAGTCCAAAATCTCATTAATCAGGCACAGCAGGGCATCTCCACTAATGCGAATCGTTTCAACAAAATCCTTTTGCTCTGTAGTCAAGGGCGTGTCTAAAAGCAGCCCAGTCATCCCCAGAACGGCATTCATGGGGGTACGGATTTCGTGGCTCATGTTTGCCAAAAAGGCGCTTTTGGCTTGAGAAGCTGACTCAGCTTGGTGACGGGCGATCTCTAGTTCCTGGCGCTGGAGGGTTTCTTCTTCTAGGAGTTGGGATTGAGCCAGGGCAATGCCGACTTGGTCTGCGAGTTGTTGCAGCAGTTCGACTTCAAAGCTAGACCACTGTCGGGGTGAGGTGCATTGGTGGGCAATCAGCAGTCCCCAAAGTTCGTTTTTCTGCAAGATCGGGATGACTAATTTTGCCTTGACTGCCAAATGCTGCAAAAATTCCCGATGACACGGTGAAATCTCAGCATTTTCTACGTCAGCCACAATCCTGATTTTTCCGTGGCAGTAGTCCTCATGGTAAGCTTCGGGGAAGATTTCCGCACTGAAAGTTTGCCCTAATAAGGCGGGCAGACCAGAAACGACATTTTCGGTGACGATGGTACCCGTTTTATCGGCTGCCAGACGATAAATCACTACCCGATCGCACGCGAGAGATTTTCTGACTTCGGTAACGGTGGTTTGAAGAATTTCTTCGAGTTGTAAGGACTGGCGAATTTTTAGGGTAATTTCGGAAAATAATTGCGATCGCAAGTTCTGCCGCTTTAATTCCTCTTGTGCCTGTTTACGCTCGATCCACAGGGCAATCCTGTCCGCTGCAAATTCCAGCGACTGGAGAACAGATTCATTGAGGGGTTGACGAGCAAATATTGCCATCACTCCCATCACAGAGCCTTCAATAATCAGGGGATATCCAGCGAAGGCGACCATTCCTTCCCGCACCGCCCATTCTCTATCCAGAATCTGAGGATCGTCTACAACAGAATTGGTTAGGTAGGGTTGGCGAGTTTGGGCAATTTTGGCGATTTTCAGGGTGCCGATCGGAACGCGGCGATATAAACCCTCAACCTGCGCGTACATCCCAGCACTGGCTTGCAGTTCCAGCATCCTCTCTTCCCGGTTGAGCGTCCAGATCCGCCCAAATGCTGCGTCCAAATACTTCACCATTGCCTCGGTGCAGCGCTGCAAAATGCTTTGCAGGGTGTCGCTTTGAGTGAGGGCAGAATCCACCTCGGCGCGGAAGTGAGCGAGACGGGCTTGCAGCGCTAATGCTTCTTGTGTCCTTTTGTGGTTGGTAATGTCCCGCGTCACTTTGGAGAATCCGCGCAGGTTTCCAGCGTCATCATATAAGGCGGTTACGACAGCGTGCGCCCAAAACCGCGAACCATCCTTCCGCACGCGCCAGCCTTCGGCAACGCTATTCCCTTGAGCGATCGCGATTTCTAGTTCGCTTTGCGCGATCGCTTGTTGATTTTCTCCTGGCTCATAAAAACAAGAAAAATGTTGACCAATGATTTCCTCCGCTCGATATCCCTTAATCCTTTCTGCTCCCGCATTCCAGCTCACAATATATCCCTTGGGGTCGAGCATATAAATTGCATAATCTTTGACCCCTTCTACGACTAAGCGGAAGCATTCTTCGCTTTTTCGCAGATCCTCCTGCGCCTGCTTGCGACTGGTAATATCTTCAGAAATCCTTAATAAATACTGTGAGTTTCCTTGGGCATCTAAAATCGGTAATTTTTTAGTATGTAATATTCTTAAACCTTTATCTTTTGTCTGTATCCGCTCTTCTGGGATATCTAAAATTTTTCCGGTTGCCAGCACTTCTCGATCGGTGGCGGTGAAAAAATCTGCTTCTTCTTTGGTAAACAAGTCATAGTCATTCTTTCCCAGCAACTCTTCAGGGTTACGACCAATTAATTTTTGACCCGCTTTATTGAAACGCACAAAATTAAGTTCTTGAGCATCCTTGACGAAAATAATGTGGGGAATATTTTCGACAATTGAGTTCAGAAATGTCTGGGTATTCCGCATTTCTTCTTCATGACGCTTGCGCTCGGTAATGTCATGAGCGACTGCGTAGATTGCTTGCTGTTCAGACAAGGGCGTTGCTTTCCACAACAGCCATCGATAAGAGCCGTCTTTGCAGCGGTAGCGATTTTCAAAAGAAATTGTATCTATACCTGTAGAAAGTTGTTGCACTTGGGCAATCGTTGCTTCCCGGTCGTCTGGATGCACAAATTCGATAAACGGTTGGCTTTGAAGTTCCTCATTGGTGAAGCCGAGAGTCTTTGACCATGATGGATTTAGACGTTTAAAATAGCCATCCATCCCGGCAATACACAGCATATCTAGAGACAGGGTGAAGAATTGAAGCTGTTCTTCTTGTGCCTTGTCGCGCTGTTTTATCGCCTGTGCCAATTCACGATTATTCCGTCGCAACTCCAGTTGCGTCATCACCTCCCGGCTGAGTGCTTGCAGCGCCACCCGCTGTTGGGGACTCAAATCTCGCGGTACGGAGTCAATTACACACAAAGTTCCCAGTGCCAAGCCTTCTGGGGTTAACAAAGTAGCACCCGCGTAAAACCGGATATTCGGATCGGAAGTCACGAGGGGATTATTGGCAAACCGCTCGTCAGTGGATGCATCGCGGATAACAAATAGGTCGGTTTGCAGGAGAGCATGGGCACAAAAAGCAATATCACGAGGAGTTTCCTGAGCCGTGATGCCAACTTTTGATTTAAACCACTGCCGATCCGTATCAACTAAGCTGACGAGGGCAATTGGTGTACCGCAGATGTGTGCAGCCAAAAGCGTCAGATCGTCAAATGCCTGTTCTGCGGCGGTATCGAGGATTTCATACTGCTGTAGCGCTTGAATCCGTTCTGGTTCGTTTTCGGGTAAAGGTGCTTTCATCTACGTTTTTGAAGGGTAGCATTCTAATTTTTACAGGTGTATTCAAAGCAATGCATATTTGTAAAGTTATTCAAATCGAGGGCGATCGCTATATCTCCTGCCTCGTTATGGCTTCCCTAAGAGCGATCGCCCAAATTTTCTGTTAACATCCACAAAAATGCCGATTGCAAGAAACTGCTGGAACGTTCCAGATTGCCTGCTAATGTAAGTAATTATACAGACAATAAATTTCCGCTCATTTAGGCAAGAGTGAAATCATTCATCATTTCTATGACCAAGCAAGAATACCTAAAAATTCTATTAGTTGAAGATAGCCTTGTGAGTCAGACGGTTGTATTTAAACAGTTAAAGAAGTTAGGGTATGAAGCAAATGTTGCTGCTAATGGTCAAGAAGCATTATGGATGAGATCCCAAGGAAAATATGACCTAATCCTCCTCGATTGCCAGATGCCGATACTAGACGGTTATGAAACTGCACAAAGAATTCGTCAATTAGAAGGTGATGCGCGACAGACAATCTTGATTGCAATGACTGCCAACGGCATGAAAGCAAATCGGGATCGCTGTCTAAAGGTCGGCATGGATGATTATCTACTTAAGCCGGTTCGTGAGGAAGAGTTGGCAGCTAAATTAGAAAATTGGATTGAAGTTATTATTAAAAATAAGCAGGCAATCGCATCCTCATCTGCCTCCTCATCTATAGATTTAACAAGTAAAATTATTCCCGTTGACTCCAGTGCCAACCCGGACGAGTCAAGCGTCAATGACTGGGTGGATTTAAATCGCTTAGACGATATAACCTTGGGGGATCTGAAATTGCGAAACGAAATTCTACAAGCCTTTTTAGAAGATACAAAAGTAAACTTATCATCGATAAAATCAGCAACTTTTTCTAAAAATTTTGAAGTGATTGAACATAAAGCCCATCAAATTCGGGGTGCTAGTGCGAATGTTGGCGTCAACAAATTAAAAAATTTAGCCGATCGATTAGAACTTCAGAGCCAACAAAAAAACTTTAAGGAAGTGACTCAATTGGTAATTCAAATAGAAAATCATTTCCAAAAGATTCAATCTTTTTTGTTTGAGATAATTGACTGGGAGAGGGTGGAGGGTGAGACTCCAGTCCTTCTTCACGCTAATCGGACTGGAGGGACGCAGGTTGGTTCCACGTCAAAAATTTTAATTATTGATGACGATCCTAGCGTTCGGTTAGTCGTCAAAAACTCACTCCAACTTCTAGGTCATGAAGTCATAGTAGCGGCGAATGGTGAAGAGGGATTAAGGAAAGCAAAGCAGCTACACCCTCATCTAATTATTTGTGATTGGATGATGCCAGTCATCAATGGGCTGGAAGTGTGCCGTCAGGTTAAATCCGATCCAGAATTATCTTTGGCATTTTTTATTTTGCTGACGATTCGTGGGGATGTAAAAGACCGGGTGGAGGGTTTAGATACTGGAGCTGATGAGTATCTCCCAAAACCAATTGATATGAGTGAATTACGGGCGCGGGTGGGCGCGGGATTGCGATTGCAGCGGTTAACGCAAGAATTGAGCGAAGCGAATCAGGCACTGCGACAAGCGAATCAGCAATTGACTGCCCGTAATGAATTGCTAGAATCTTTGTCGCTGACCGATCAGTTAACAGGTTTATTAAATCGGCGGGCAATGGATCAGGCATTGCCTCATATGCTGCGGCAAGTCGGCAACCGCGATGCGAATACTCGCTACCGTTATTTGTGTGTATTTCTGATTGATGTGGATCATTTTAAGCGGGTGAACGATACGTATGGTCACACAGTGGGGGATTGTGTGCTGCAAGCGATCGCCGGACGACTACAATCCAATGCACGCCCTAGCAGCCTGTTGTATCGCTATGGCGGTGAAGAATTTGTCTGCATCACCCTGGGACTGAATCTGCACAATGGTTTAGAGTATGGTGAAAGTTTACGCTCTTGCATCGCCGAATGCCCTTTCAAGATTTCTAACGATCTGCTGCTACCCATTACGATTAGTATCGGTGGCGCGATCGCTAGCGCTGTTAATTTAGTTGATTCTCAAGATTTATTACATCAAGCCGATCGAGCGCTTTACAGAGCTAAGCATGAAGGTAGAAATTGCCTGCGAATGTTTTCATCGTGGGAAAATATTGTTGAGATGGGTCACGCTTAAATTAGTTTGGAGTTGCTAATCCTCTCAACGATGCGATCGGAGCGTTACAGTAATGCTTGCACTTCAGTATTTACCGTTGAGCTTTATTAATAGAAATTTTTAATTTCAGGATAGTGAAAATAACAAATGCAACTATTTTTAAATTAAAACTATATAAACAAATAATTATATTTTATTTGATTTAATTATCAGCATTTTTAGAAAATTTTACTTAAAATTAAAATTATAAAAATCATAAAACAATGAAATTTAATTTCTGATTCTCGATTGCTTTTCAGTGGCTGTACAGGAAACAAAAAGTCAATAGCAGTGATTCCGAGCCTAGCAGAAGGATGCCCAAAAGTTTAGATTTGCCGCCAGTCATCAGAGTAAAATTAAGATGGTTTAAGAGCCTGACAAGAGAACTTCAGACAAGCGAGGAGTGCTAGTTGCAAGACCGCTGCGCTTACCCCGCATCCGCTTGGCGATGCTGTGAGGAGGGAGGAAATGAAAAATTTCAAACCAGGAAGCGTAGGAGCGATAACCGCAGGCCCATTTAGTGATTTTCAGGGTGTGGTAGTCAAGTTGCAGCCTGGAGAAAAGATTGTCGTTGAAGTCGAAATATTGGGTCGCAAAGCAGAAATCACCCTAAATCAAGAGCAATTCGAGTTACTGGGTGAAGACCCCCGTCCCCGCTTCCGGGACGAGATTGAAAAAGATATCGACCAGATGCTTCAGGAGGAATTTGATAATTGGTGGCTGAAGCAGTTGGATCGACCAGAGGATGATTTAGTTGCCGAGTGGTCTGCTTTCTGTGCATTTCGTCAAGAATTTGAGGCGAAAGCTGCCGTAGAACGACAGACTTTGCTCAATGCTTTTGAAGCATCTTTTACAGCGATCGCAGAACATGGCGTTTCATGGGCAAAACAACGCTGGGAAACAGAAACAGAACGCTGGACGCCAAACGCCTATCGGCACGAAGAATTCTACAAAGCTGCGCGTCAGCAAATTAAAGAATGCCCTGATGATTCAGGTCATTGGACGGATATCTGGCGACATCTGTGGCAAGCGGCAAATGAACGTTCCTGGAAAGCGGAATATATGGCATGGCGTCAGGAAAATCTGCCGGATGCTGCCACGATCGAGCAGATGCGCTTAAATGCCCGACAAAAAGCCCAAGCGTTGGTCGAAACCGTGCGATCGCTGGTACAACAAACCCACGGCTTGACCTTACCCGACCATGTTTTTGCATTCTGGGCTTTCTGGCTCAGCTTAACTCCGATTGAGCGGCAAGAAATGCACTGGATTGCAACACCTTGCGGTTTGTTTGATTTATTCAGTGAAGAAGGTTTGCAGCGAAAACCCATACCAGAACTTGACCATCGCTTACATTACCGCTATTACCGCGATCCGCCGGAGTTTCTCACTTTGCTGTACGGGGGCGGCGATGGTCTGCATTTTGGTCTTTGGTACGATGACCCCAGAGAACTGCCCACGGGTGTGATGTATTACTGGAACAACGATGGCATTCCCGTCTGTGATGACGGTTGTCAAACATTGCTCCAACAGGTTCGCTTCCAAATCGAAAAAGCGGTCTCTCAGCTGGAATATGACCGCTATGACAACGATTCTCGGCATCGACGAGTTAGACTCTCAGCACTCCGCGATGCGGTGATGATGTTTGAAACGGCGGAACGCCCTGAAATGGGAAGTCTGTATGAGAAAGCCTACAAACAACAGCGGCTGGGTGCCAGGATTGCGACTGAGGATGGTGCGGGGGTGGCAATTCCCGGCTTCAGCGCCGAAACTTTCCCTCAGCGCGATCTTGAAGTAATCAGAACGGCTATCTTAGGGGATGCCCCCATTGTCCAAGACTGGATTGCGGCAGCACTAGAAGCTTGTGCCGAGGGTCAACCGGCTGAGGCGCTGGCATTCGGTCGTGACTTGCACTGGCTTTCCGGCGGGAATCCAGAACGAGAAGCGGCTGCTGCCAAACTGCTGGATGCTGCCTACCGCGCACTCGGTCGAGATGCTTTGGCTGCGATCGCATTCGTCCATTTTCAAAAGCGATCGCTCCAGTCAGTGAATATTTATTAGCGATAAAGTTATAGCTACCAGAAATAGTCAGCGATCGCGCATTACAAAGCACGAATTTCTTGCCGTATTGGGTAAAGAACTTTTAAACAATACTCTTGCGTTGATGTCATTTAAAGCCCTTAATTTTAGCCCTCAATGACACCTGTAATCAAAGATATAGCAATCGCCAAGGTAATTAGGACGACAAGCATAAGACATGCTCGATTGCATCTCGCAAACAATTAAACTGGTCGAGTTGTTTGCGGATGCGGCTCTTGAGCCAAGACCA